>NZ_CAWQOY010000159.1:0-26100 GCF_963896525.1 Nodularia sp. LEGE 04288 | reverse complement strand
ACCCCCAATTATGGGGGAACAAGAATTTTCAAAGTCCCCCATTTTACCCCCAAACTTGGGGGTCACGGGGGCAGGGGATTTAGGGGGCAAAACAGGCTCAAACGCAGACAGGCAGGACTTGTGTGTAGATTGTAGGTGACTTAGGGAAGGTGCTGCGAAGGAATTGAATTTAGGCAAAATGACAGAAGCTGTTACGAAACCATCTCTGGTAATTCCTCAACTAATTGTCGGGTTAGGAAATCCAGAGCCGAAGTACGACCAAACACGCCATAATATTGGCTTTGCTGCTATAGATGCACTCTCTCGTTCTTGGCATATACCTTTAGGGGAAAATCGCAAGTTTCAGGGGGAGTATGGTGAGGGGATAGCACGAGGTAGCCATAAAATCCGCTTACTGAAACCTTTGACTTATATGAATCGCTCTGGACAGTCAATTCAAGCGGTGACTAGTTGGTATAAATTGCCGCCGGAGTCTGTGTTGGTGATTTATGACGATATGGATTTACCTTTAGGTAAGACTCGTTTACGCTTGTCTGGTTCGGCTGGGGGACACAATGGCATGAAGAGTGCGATCGCTCATCTTAACACCCAAAACTTCCCCCGTTTACGAATCGGCATTGGTAAACCCAATGATGGCGATAACTCCGAATCTATCTCTCATGTTTTAGGAAGATTTTCTGCTGCTGAAACTCAACTGATATCTGTCTTACTTCAGTTTGTGGTTGAGTGTGTAGAATTTAGCCTCAAACAGGGAGTAGAAAAGGCCATGAATCGTTGTAATAGCCGTACTGTCGAAGTTCCTTCATAAGTTATATGTATCGTTAAACTAATATACCCTCACCTCTGCATCAGGGTGGGGGTATATCATTGAATTTTAATAAAAATATCAAGCAAGGTGTTATTGCTTATTCAAGGTTCTGCCCTCAAGCAACACCAGTACTAACCCAAATAGGTTGATTAAAAACGTCGATTGCGTCTAGCTAATACCAGCTTCCGCTTGCGCTTTTCTAAAGGCGTTTCAAAGTGCCGATGGAATTTGACATCAGCTAATATACCAGCTTTCGAGACCTGGCGTTTAAACCGACGCAAAGCTGAATCTATGCCTTCATTTTCTCCTAGAAAGACCTGGGTCATTCTTGCCGTATCCTCATAATCAATATTTTCCATTGTAATTTTAGCCTCAAATTTAGCCAAACATCAGCAGCTAAAGTCAGTCTCAGAGGCGGTTTATGGATTTAAAGTGCTTTCAAGGTTCGTAGTCAGGACTTTAGTCCTCTCTATCTCCGGTTTACCTGAAAATACTTATATAGCAATTCCCATTCAAGTGAGGTACAAGCAGTAATAATTAAACGCAGATGTACGCAGATATAGACGCGTTAGCGGCTTGCCGTAGGCTACGCGGATAGTTTTGTACTTGATTAGACTAGGAAATGCTATATGTGTAAATTTGTGGTTAATTACTGCTGAGGATTGATTAATGAAAAAACGTGATTGTGTAGCAAACTTTAAAAGCGGACTTTACCAGTATTTAATAATTGATATCCAGATACTAACGCGCCTAAAGCCACTAACAAATTCCACAAGCTGGTTGGTTTAAAAAATACGCGCCCGTTAAAGAAAACAAACACTAAACCAATAGCTAGCAAGAAATATCCGAAATTACCAGTTTCCCTGCGGAAGAATAACAGTGAAAAGATTCCTGAGATGATTGCTAAACCTGAGAGAGTGGCGGGAAATCGGTAGTAAAAGGAATAGTAACTGCTGACAAATATGATGTTTTGAGCAAAAAAGTAAATGCCTACCAAGAGTAGACCTAAACCTATGATTTTGATTAAAAGCCTGCTCATATTGTTTAATTATTGAGTAGATGAAGCAAATGATACACTTAATTGTATGGGAATTTTCAGCAAAATACTGAATTTCATAAAATTTAATTTTACTTAATTTAAAGTTGATTCAGTAAATATACTGTTTTCAAATTTGCATTATCTGCTATGTGTAATTGCTACTTTCACCTACTCAGTAGTCAGGACTAAAGAAAGAGCTAGTTGATAAAGTTGGCGACGGGGTAGAGATGTGATTTTGGCTAATTGACGGCTGGCTTGCGATCGCGATATTCCCTGACTCATAATGTCGAGTAATTCGGATTTTAATTGTTCTTCTGTGAGTTGGGGTAGACTGGCAGTAATTCCGGACAGAACTAGGGTATATTCGCCTTGGGGTTCACGTTGGCTGTAATGAGCGATCGCTTCGGCAATGGTTCCCCGCCAAAATTCCTCGTACAATTTAGTTAACTCTCGTGCCAGGACAATTTGGCGATCGCTTCCCCAAACTGTGGCAAAGTCTTGTAAACTGTCTCGCAAACGGTGCGGTGATTCGTAGAAAATTAACGTGCGGGGTTCTGCCTGAATCAATTCTAAGTATTCCCGGCGTTTTTGTGCTTTGGCTGGAAGAAAGCCTTCAAAAACAAACCTGTCTGTAGGTAAGCCGGCAGCACTTAAAGCCGTAATTGCGGCACTCGCCCCCGGAATAGGCACAACTGTTACACCCGCCTCAACACAAGCTTTCACCAATTCATATCCAGGATCAGAAATTCCCGGCATTCCGGCATCACTCACTAAAGCGATCGCCTGCCCATTTCCCATATACTCTAATAATTCCGGGATGCGGCTATGGCTATTGTGTTCGTGGTAACTTATCTGCGGTGTTTTAATTTGAAAATGTTGTAGTAGTTTTCCCGTGTGGCGAGTGTCTTCGGCTGCAATCAGATTTACCGTTTGCAAAATTCGCACAGCCCGAAAGGTCATATCTTCCAGGTTGCCAATTGGTGTACCGACGATGTAGAGTGTTCCTGGTTTGGGGTCAGTCTGCATGAGTGAAAAAATAAGAGCTAGGGTACACAAATGACTAATCGAAAATCTCAGCGGGGGTTATTTGTGGGTTTAATCACCTTGGATTTAATTTACCTCGCCGATTCTGCCCCTAGAAATAATCAGAAAATTGTCGCTATTGACTATACTTTAGCAGCCGGTGGACCAGCTACAAATGCGGCTGTTACCTTTAGTTATTTAGGTAATCAAACTCAAGTTTTGGGTGTGGTGGGTTCTCATCCGATGACACAACTGATTCGGGGCGATTTGGCAAATTATCAAGTGGCGATCGCTGATCTTCAACCTAATATAAGTACAGCACCACCTGTCTCTTCCATCATTATCACCCAAGGCACAGGTGAACGAGCCGTGGTTTCGATAAATGCTGCCAAAACTCAAGCCAGCAGTACATCTATCCCGCCAGATATTTTACAAGATATTGATATTATCTTAATTGATGGTCATCAGATGGCCGTTAGCCACATCATAGCCGAAAAGGCTAAAGCTAAAAATATCCCCATAGTTATTGATGGTGGTAGTTGGAAACCAGGATTTGAGCAAATTTTGCCTTTTGTTGATTATGCGCTGTGTTCGGCAAATTTCCATCCCCCTAATTGCCACACTCCAGCCGAAGTGTTTGCCTACCTAAGTGCATTTAACATTCCCCACATCGCCATTACCCAAGGGGAAAACCCCATTGCATATTTATCTTCTACTCAAATCGGGGCTGTGGATGTACCCCAAATTCAGCCAGTGGATACCCTGGGGGCGGGAGATATTTTCCACGGTGCATTCTGTAATTACATTTTACAGGCAAATTTTACTGATGCCTTAGCACAGGCTGCAAAGATTGCTGCTGACTCTTGTCAATTTTTTGGCACGCGTCGTTGGATGGAAAGTGCTGAGTAGTAGACTTAGTTAAGTAATTAAGGCCGAATTAATGAAAGATTTGCAAGAAATATTAGCGATCGCCCGTGAAGTCAGTTGGGGAGCATCAGATATACTTAAGTCTTATTACCACGGTACAGCCAAAGACTCTAATCTAGATGTGCAGTACAAACAGAATGAGCCTGTAACCGTTGCCGATGTAGCAGTGAGTCAATATATTCTGCAAAAGCTACAAGCAGCTTTAGGTCATGAAGATTTTGCCTATATCAGCGAAGAAACCTATAAATCACAACTTAGTCAAGAATCCCCTGAATGGGTGTGGATTATTGATCCTTTGGATGGTACGCGAGACTTTATTGACAAAACTGGCGACTATGCCATTCACATCGCTTTAGTCAAACAAACCCGTCCAGTTTTAGCAGTAGTTGCCGTACCGGAAACTGAAAAGTTATACTTTGCTACCAAAGGTGGGGGTACATTTGTCGAAACCCGTCATGGATTTTTCCCCATTCAAGTGTCATCAGGTAAGCCAGTCGAAGATTTAACTGTAGTTGCCAGTCGCTCTCACCGGAATGAATCTTTAGAATACTTATTACAAAACTTGCCTTGTCAAAATCACAAATCTGTTGGTAGTGTAGGGTGCAAAATTGCCGCTATCCTAGAACAACAAGCGGATATCTATATTTCTCTTTCCGGGAAATCTGCCCCTAAAGATTGGGATATCGCAGCCCCAGAACTAATTTTAACAGAAGCTGGTGGTAAATTTACTCACTTCGATGGCAGTTTGTTAGCATACAACACAGATGATATTAATCAATGGGGCGGTTTGCTGGCCAGTAATGGTGAGCATCACCAAGTCCTATGTGACACGGCAGAAAAGTTATTAGCAGAGTTCTCTGGTTAAGACTAATAGCAATTGATTAGAAAAACAAATGTCTTAATTAGTACGTATTCTAAATACTTGAATCAAATAGGCGATCGCTTGTTAATATACATATTTATGTTGGACACTGGCAGAACTAACAGCGATAAATATGTATATTCTTGTATACTCACAAAATGTGGAGGATACTATTAGTCTGCAAGTTCTGGCTCAGGATTATCACGAAAAATGTTGCGCGTTTATCATCTCTTTCTTGGTGTTATTTTATTGGCTTTAACTCCAGTCGGAGTCAAAACTATTCTCCCCCGGTTTTCGACTACAGTTGTAGAAAATCCGAGTTCTGTAGCAATCAAAACTCAAACTAAATCGCCTCAAACCACTGCTTCAAAAACTCCCAATCCCAGACAAGGAAATACTTGGAATAAAATTTTGGGAAACACACCTACCCCAAATGGCTGGGAAGTTGTCCCTTGTGAAGGAAACGACCCCCTGCTGTGTGTTTCTTCCCAAGGAAAACTTTTGGGTACAGTGGAAATCGGCGTTTACTCGGTGAAAAACAATCCCAATTTCCAAAAAAATCTCAGAGATGCGGGTATTCCACTCGATTCTCAGGTGGATTATCAAAGTCCTGAGTACCAAAACAAGTTATTGACAGCACTCAAAGCTTGGGTTGCAGATTTGAATAGTAATTTTCTCAAAGACCGTCAAAATACCGATAAAAACCAAATTGTGTTCTCAGCCTACCCACCACAACCGGCATCAGTTGGTAAACTTCAAGGAATACGCTACGGGTTTGTAGGAATCAAGCCAGAGGGTGGAGTACAAGAGCAACATCTCAGTCATGTTGCCTTCGATGGTACGGCTATCTATGTAATTACCACAGCTTTTGCTCCAGACTCGATCGCAGGTAAATTTGATCAACTGGAAAATTTAGCAATTTTTCAACCTTACTTTTGGGCGATCGCAGCTGATTTGAACTTGCCTATATAGGTATAATATCTAAAATAAATTACCCAAAAATTGTAGAGCGGGTTACGCTGCGCTAACCCACCATAAACTTCAGGATAATTGTGGGTTAAGGACTAATGTCCTCACCCACCCTACAAATTAATTGAGAATTTTATTCCTTGGAAGTCCCTGATCGAAAATAGAGCGATCGCCTTGGCTTGAGATTTTAGATGACATTTTTTTTACAGCCGCACTTATAAGTGCGGTTTTTTTGTTTGTGTTTGTATTGTTGAGCGCAAAGTGGACATCTCAAAATTATTTTGATTTAAAATTAAGTAAATTTACTACGTAAAGTAGGTTGTATTAATTTTAATGTATTAAAAAAAATTGAATTAGGAAACTTTTTCAATAAAATTACGCTTATTTTTTCAAAAAAAGTGTTCAATACTACTTAAATGGGCTAAATTGCTGCATTCAAATCTACGCTAAAGCAGTTTTCATTGAGATGGAGTACAGATTTATCCGTGTTCATCTGTAATCCATTATTTTCTGATCTACTACATTCACTTGCAAATTGCTGTAATTAAACACAATCTCAGGGAATGCTACATATTAATTGTTGAAATCAGGAGATTTAAATAATGAAAGAAGTTCTTGAATTGATTGAAAAGAGGAAGCAAGAATTTGCCCAGTTATCGTTATTTAAATTTATGCAAGATAAAAGTATAGACCCAATCCAACGACTGGCTTGGGCTCCTTGCTTAGCTCCTTTTTCAATGGGTTTTGGACAATTGAATAGATTAGATTTTCGGAAAGAACCAACTAACGATCCAATTCAGTTAATAATTAATCAACATACTTATGAAGATGATCATCACTGGCAATGGTTTCTAGAAGACCTAGAAAAACTGGGTTTGAATCATTCCATGAAGTTTAGTGCAGCTGTGAATTTTTTTTGGGGCGAAGAAACAGAAAAAACACGCCAGATATGCCATCAGATTGCACTACATACTTTTCAAGCAGAGCCTATACTTGTGCTAGCAGCAATTGAAGCCATAGAAGCCACAGCTAAGGTAGCTTTGTCGCTGACTGCACAAGTAGCAAAAGAACTCCAAGAAGATACCAAGCAAAATTACCGCTATTTTGGTCAGCATCATTTCTGTTTGGAAAGTAGTCACACCGTCGGCACAGATAATTCGCAACAGTTTGTTGCAAATTTACAACTTACAGAAGAGCAAAGAGCTAAAGCCTTTGAGTTAGTAGAAAAAGTGTTTGAGGTTTTTTCAGAAAGTATGGAAGAAATAATGGCATATGCCAAAAAATATCCGATAAAGCAAGGGTTAACAGTTTAATAAATTAAGCTGGTTGTATGGAAATTGGAATTTCAATTACGAACTCACTTCCCTCTGTTAATGTGGAATCACAGGTTAACCGACCTTTGTGTTTATCCACGATCACCTGATAACTAATAGACAATCCCAATCCCGTCCCACTACCTACGGGCTTAGTAGTGAAAAATGGGTCAAATATTTTTGGCTGTACCGTTGCTGTCATACCATAAGCGTTATCAGCAATGATAATCCTCAGCATATTTGCATCTATAAGTTTCGTAGAAATCCTAATTATGGGATTGTCTCTTGTTTTTTTGTTAATTAATGAATCTTCTAAAGCATCAATGGCATTGTTTAATATATTCATAAATACCTGATTTATTTGACTAGCAAAACAAGTAACTTTCGGAAGTTTTGCGTAATTTTTGATCACTTGAATTTCTGGGTAATCATTCCGGCGGTGGAGTCTATGAGCTAAAATCATTAAGGTGTTTTCAATCCCTTCGTGAATATCTACAGATTTCATTTCAGATTCATCGAGGCGGGAAAAGTTGCGTAAGCCCAGAATAATATTCTGTATCCGTGAACTTCCCGCCTTCATGGAGTTAAGAATTTTCGGCAAGTCTTCGGCAATAAAATCCAAGTCAATCGCTGCGGCTTTCTCTTTAACTAGATTTGAAGGGTGAGAATATTCTTGTTGATAGACAGTGAGCAAATTGAGTAAATCTTGCATATACAGATTGACATGGGCAATATTGCCATGAATAAAGTTGATGGGATTATTGATTTCATGGGCAATTCCCGCCATCATTTGCCCCAATGAAGACATTTTTTCACTTTGAATCAATTGGGTTTGGGTACTTTTTAATTTTGAGAGTGCTTGTTGCAAACTTTGATTTTTTTCGTTGATTTGCTGCGTTCTTTCCTCTACTTTTTCTTCTAATTGCTGATTCGCTTTTGCCAAACTTGTATAAAGCATGGCATTCTCTAGGGAGATGGCGGCTTGGGTGGTGAGCAGTTTCAGGACTTCGACGCGATCGCCTGTAAATGCTCCTGTGGTCAGATTATTTTCCAGATAAATAATCCCCAATAATTTACCTTGATGAATAATGGGAATACATAGCAGACTCTGAGGTTGCTGAGTGAGAATGTAGCGATCGCCTGCTAAGGATGTGACAGTTTGAGCATCATCGGTGACAAATACTTCCAGAGTGCGTTTGACGTATTTAATCAAAGGAACGGGAACATCTGCGCTCAACTCTAGGTTCATTGATGGAAAATTTGTCACCATAGTCTCAGTATTTGAACTAGAAGCAACAGCAGTGACAATTAACTGTAATTCTTCATCTTCGCTGAGAATCAAAGCAGATTTAGAGGCTCCCGCGTTTTCCATCACAACTTGCATCATCGTAGCAAGGAGTTTATCCAGCTCAATTTCCTCAGAAAGTGCTTGAGAAGCTTTGATGACAGCAGCCAAATCTAAAGAATCTGAAATACTTGTTTTAGAGTTAATAGTTGTTTGATGATTGCTAGAACTTAATATAGACTCATCAATAGAATCAGTCGTATTTTCACTCCTATGGAAGCTAGATTTGTTTAGCTGGAGTAGAGGATCTAGGAATTGGGGATAGCGTTTGACCAAATCATTAACTTTAGCTGTTGCTCCCCAGCGAATGTAGCCATAGTAAGCATCAATTAAATAAATTTGAGCAATTTTCGTTTTTCCCCATTCGAGATAAAATTTAGCTGCAAGTTCGTTAGCCAGAGCTTCTTCATTAATATACTCATGCTCGTGAGCGAGAGAAATCGCTTGATCGTATAATTCTATTGCTTGGAGATATTCACCTGTCACTCGATATCTTTCTGCTTCTACTAAATAAAACTTATGCAGATAATTCATGGGAGCATGATGTGCGAATTGCTGTAACTTTACTTGGTTATCTGCCACCTGTTGAAGTAAAATATCTGGCTCCTTTTCAACGGTTGGATATATAGCCAAAGCTGCTAGAGAATCATAAAAATAAAATATAGGTACGGTTATAAACCCGGTAGTTCCTGCTAAATATTGTTTTGCTTGAATACCATTTTGTTGAGCTTCAAGAAAGTTACCGAATAAATAACAGAGGGTGAGTTTATATAAATAGTAATAGTGCAGTCCACAAAGATCATTCGCTTTAATCAGCAGAAATAGTGATGCCTTCTCATTATATTCTTCGCCTATGAGATCATAGGCATTATCAGGATGATCTAATAAAATAAGAATTGTTTGCAAATATATTTGACAATAGCGCAATGTGGTTGCTTGCTTCAGATTTTTTAGTACATGAGTATAATTTATCAGTTCTTCTTTTATGGTTGTTAATTCCTTTCCGATAAAATATGGGTGCTGAAAAAGATCCTTTATACAGTAGCCAACAAATTCTAAATTCCCTGTTTCTAATGCAGTTTTATATACCTCTAATAAAATTGGTAAAGTTTCCTGAATGTGAGATTTTATATGAAAAATAAATCCGGCTAAAACATACAATGTCCTAGCTTTAATATTTGAGCAATTCAATTTATAAATTAATTTAAGAGCTAAATTACCAAATTGAACTGCTGCGGAAGCATTATCCTGAAATCCGTTTAAAAGAATGCCATAACAGGCATAGCAATAAGCAGACAAAGGAGCATTTCCGTACTGCATTGATAATTTAATCTGAGACAAAATAATTAGTGGAAATAATGAAGGATCTGCAATATAAGCCGCAGCACTCATACTGGAGACAATGCGAATAATTGCCAGTTGGTTTGCAGAGGTCATTAACGGCAAGTCGATCAAATCTTCAATACTTTTATCTGCAAGCAGTAATGTAGTTTCTTTAAGAGCTTTTTGAATATCACTTTCGCTCGGTGAATCGGGAAAAGTTAGACCAAAATGTTGCAATACTTGCCTGGCGATCGCGATTGCTTCCAACAATCTATTTTGTGATGCATAGGCCTGAATTTTGATTTCATAAACTTTCACTTTCTCTAGCAGGGTTTTCGTTCGTTGCAATACTATCTCTGCTAATTGCTCCATCTCCTCAAAATTGCCCCCTAAGTGTGCTACTTCTGCTGCTGTCTCAGACAAAGCCAAGGTTAGTTCATATTGTGTCTCCCAACTATTATCTGTAAGTAGTTCAAGTCCAGTATTTAAATACTTCAGCGCCGAAGGATAAGCCATTGATGCCAAAGCTTTACGTCCAGCAACTAAATTCATCTCTGCCAGCTGCTCGCGATCGCCTGGAAGATGAATTATGGGTATGGCAATATTAAATTGATTTACCAGCTCAAAAATTAAATCTTCTCTTTCCCCAATTGGGATATTTTTTAACAGCAGTTGCCCAATTTTTAAGTGAATTGACTGTTTTTCTGATTCGGGAATTAAAGCATAAGCAGCTTGTTGTACGCGGTCATGGATAAATTTATATTGAACTAATTGATTGTGACTATGGATAGATTGTCTCTCTACTAGAGTGCTGCTGTGATTATTATTATTTTTAGTGAATAAATGGTGGATTTCAGAGTCCGGTATAACTAGTCCTTGAAGTAATGCTGTCCATAAGTCTGAGGCTGTATCTACTGCTAATTTCTCATGTACAATAGACAGAATTTTCAAATTAAATTTGTTGCCTATACAGGCTGCTAGTTTGAGGACTTGCTGAGTTGGCTTTGGCAACTTCATCAGTTGAATTGACATGAATTGAACCACATCATCCGTCAGTGTTAAACTGTGAATCTTTGCTAGATTATACTGCCAACGAAGCAGTTCAAAATCAAATTCAATTAATCCATCTTGATGTAATGCTTTGAGAAATTCATGGCTAAAGAAAGGATTCCCCTTAGTTTTAGCTAATACCATTTGTGTCAGAGCGATCGCTTCATTTTTTGGACACCGCAAAGTATCAGCAATTAAATGATTTAAATCACGCTTTCTTAAAGGTGTTAATATTATAGTATTAATACTGGCTCCGCTGTCTTTCATCTCCTTGGCAACTAAATCTAATGGATGTGCCTTTGACACTTCGTTATCCCGATAAGCACCAATCATTAAGAGACTTTTTTCGTTTTCCAGGGAATTAGTCAATGCCACATTTCCTATAATTGTATTCCTATGACTAATTAATAATTTAATTAAGTTTAATGATGTTACATCTGCCCATTGCAAGTCATCTAGAAATATCACCAAAGGATGTTCTTTAGTCATGAAGACTTGGATAAATCTTGAAAATAATAAATTAAATCGATTTTCGGCAGCAGCGCCAGATAATTCTGCTACTTCCGGTTGCTTACCAATAATTAGTTCCAGTTCAGGAATTACATTAATAATGACTTGACCTTGTGTACCCAATCCTGACAAAATTTTAGTTTTCCATTCTTGAATTTGGGCATCTGTTTCCAACAGTATTTGACCGATTAAGTCCCGAAGGGCTTGGATGAATCCTAATAAGGGAATATCGCGTTGAAATTGGTCATATTTCCCTTTAATGAAGTAACTACGTTGTTGTACAATCTGTTTGTGAATCTCGTTGACTACTGCTGTTTTGCCAATACCAGAGAATCCTGCCACTAACATCATTTCTGTTGTGCCACTACTGACACGTTCAAAAGCTGCCAATAGTTGTGCTACTTCTGTTTGGCGGCCATAGAGTTTTTCCGGAATCAGGAAACGGTCAGATATATCCTTTTGTGCTAATTCAAAGGTTGTGATCTGGCCTGTCTCTTCCCAGTGCTGGCGGCATTGTTCTAAGTCATGTTTGAGTCCGTAGGAACTCTGATAACGGTCTTCGGCATTCTTTGCTATCAGTTTGCTGATGATTAAAGAAAGTATGGGCGGAATATTGGGGTTAATTTGGCTAGCTGTGGGTGGTTGTTTGGCAATGTGACAGTAGACTAACTCCATCGGGTCTGTGGTGGTGAAGGGTAACTGACCGGTGAGGAGTTCAAAAAATGTGACACCCAAGGAATAAAAGTCACTGCGGTAATCAAGACCTCGGTTCATCCGTCCTGTTTGTTCCGGGGAAATATAAGCTAATTTGCCTTCTAAGACCTTGTGATTGCTGAAAAATTGAATTTCTCTGGGTAGTAGGGTAGCAATACTGAAATCTATCAGTCTGACTTCAAGAGTGCTGGGGTGAATTAATATATTGGCGGGTTTGATATATTTATGGATGATGCGATCGCGATGTAGTCCCTCTAGAGTCGATACTATTTCTATAGCAATCTGAAAAAACTCTGTGAGCGTGATGCCATTTCCTGGTTGGTGATTTTTGCCAACTGCCCAATCTTTGAGCGATATACCGCCAAAATCTTCTATCACTAGAACATCTCTGTGTCCATAATTTTCTAAGCTTAGGGGTTTGGCTATGCCAGGAATATCCAGGTTTTTGGTGATGGTATACTGATTCCGGAACTGGGCAATTTCGGCGAATGTAGGGTTTTCGTTTCGCATCAGTTTAAGGATGACACTTTTTTGGTCTTGTTCTCTGATACCTCGATAAACTAGGGTTTGGCTACCTGAATAGATTTGCTCAGTCATGCGATATCCAGGAATAGTAAATATAGTATCAGATAATACTGACATTGCAGCGATACTCACAGGTATTGTTTCTTTTCTTTAGTATTCCCTAGATATATATGCTAATCATCAGGTTTTATGACAGAAAGATATATATTCTCATTAAGTAATTAGGAATGGGGATTTAGTTAAATATACAACCTCACCCCCAGCCCCTCTCCTTGCTTTCGCGTAGTGTCTCCCAAAGGGAGAAGGTTACCGTGTATACACGAGTCGGGAAATTGCTTTTTTCTGCCATAAGACCCCACCCCTAGCCCCGGACCGCAAGCGAGGCTACGGTGTACACAGAAGTCGGTAAATTTTCGTTTCTGCCATAAGACCCCACCCCTAGCCCCGGACCGCAAGCGAGGAGGGGAACCGGATTTACAGTGAAATTCGGTTTGTAGGGCTGGAAACCCTTTTTGGATCAGGATGTGTGTACACTGTAGGCAAGCGAGGAGGGGAACTGGATTTCCGCTTTAACCCTGTTTTTAGGGCGTAAAAGTCTTTCTGGATCAGGATATGTGTACACCGTAGCCTTGTTAAGGAGAGGGGAGACTTGAACTTAAATTTCAGCTACAGCACGGGAAATCAATCGCTGTGCCAAAGTTTGTGTCCCTGTGTGTTCATAGTAATTAGTAGCTACATCTAAGAAAGCGGCTAGATAATCTAACTTGTCATCAGTCAGTTCCACAAAACTTTGCAAATTGCTAACTACTTTTTGTGGCGTTAAATTATTTTGGGTAACTAGCCCACCCATCCAACCTTTAACTGAATCAAAACTTTCGCCAATAAAGTTTAATTTACTGCTAGCATTGTTCCCTGGAATTGCATCTTGGATACCTTGAAAAGTTGAGTTTTGTTCTAACTCCTGGGGATTCATTTGATTCAGTCCAGATAATGCCTTGTCAATGAAGTCTGGCCCTAGAGGTATTAAACCATCAACACAAACCAAAGCTACCATCCGCATCAGGGACTCACCACTATACTCACCCAAAGAAGCGACAAAATCCCCGATGCTGTCTCCGGGAATCCCATTAATTTGGCAGAAAGCTACTAATTCCACTACTAATTTCAGACACAAATCAATTGTTTGGGCTTTGTCGGCCTTGGGAGTCATGTTGCTTAAAAAACCCAATAAAGGAATTTTTTCGCCAACTTTGTTAGCCAAGGCTGCTGTACCCAGGGCTTTATCTGTTTTATCCACAGTTTGATAAAGCCACATCGCTCGTTGGTATCCTTGGGAGCGATCATTATAAAGATAAATCGCTCTTTCACCAATTTGCTGAATTAAATTTTCATCAGTTTCACCCGTCACTTTCTTAATAGTGTTGACAAAGCCTACAGTATTGTGCCACTGTCCAGGAGCCACAAAATCCAGGGCGTTCAACATGGAAATGGTCAAGCCGCTAGTTGGAAGTTCGTCAACTAACTCAAAAATTGGTTTGTTCACAAGAATATCCTTATTGAGAGTTTTTACTCAGGGTAGTCAAAGTTATTTCAATGTCGCTATACCAGCAAGATTAAATTTCTCAATCCATTGTGCGCGATCGCTTGCGGTAAATGACGGATCTTGGGATAGTACTTTTACTTGGTAACGATTATTTACCAGGACTGCTGTTTGAGTATTGCCAATTTCCCGCGCTGGATAACCAGCAATTTGTGTGGTGCTATTGGAGTAGTTTGCCGCTGTTTCTGGTGTACTGCTGGTATCAAAAACAGTTAACACCGCTAAAGTTTTGCCATCTTTTTTTAAATTGGCTAGAGCAGAACCTTTTTTCTCTTGGGTAAATACTCTCTCGTAGCCATCGCCAGCAGCAGGAAAGAATTTATTAAATTCTCCGCCTTCAGTGGCGGTTTCGACGACTGCTTGACCCCTTTTTTGTTGGGTACTTTCCTGCTGTACTTGGTCAAAACGACCTGGTGCTTCTGGAGTACAAGCGGTGGTCAGTAGTAAAACTGACAGTAACAAAGCCGGTAAAATTTTAAACACGCGAGCTAAATTCATCTTTGGCTGTTCCTGATGTTTCAACTTTGAGGAATACGGTGTGCTATCACAGCATAGAATGGATCTCCTCCGCCAGCACCTAACCACTGTAAAAAATTCGGCGCTGTGGATTTATTCACAATTACCTCTGGAACTGTAAATCCAGGTACTGAGGCGAAGTACTGCTTGACTAATTCCACCCTATTTGATTCGGAAGCGTCTCGCCAAGCTTGAATCGCTTTTTGGAAAAACATTCGGTTAGAAAAGCTAATAATTGCTACACCACCAGGTTTGAGGATACGATGAATTTCAGCAAATATAGCCTCTGGATATTGTATGTACTGTACGGAAACGCAATTCAGTACGGCATCAAAACTTTGGTCTGGTAAGGGTAGTTGAGGATGTTCATTGAGATTTTGGACAAAGTAATGATGGAAACGGGGATTTCGGGCTAATTCCTCGGCGTTGAGTCCGTGTCCCTCAATATGGGTAAATTCCATTTCTGCTGGGAGATGAGACACCCAACTGCTCATCATATCTAGGATACGTGTGTGGGGTTGGAGGCGATCGCTATATAAATCCGTTAGCTGTTGAATAAATCCTTGATCCACATGGGTGACGAAGCGGGGATAGTCGTAAAATAGCTTGTCGTCTGTATCGTCTAATTTCTGGCGTTGGTCGGGTTTGAGCATCATATAAGGTTTATATAGGCAAAGTTTTTGCCCAATTCACTGATTTTTACGTATTATTATGTATTTTAATAAATCTCCGCGCTAGAAATTAGGAGACGATCAAACAATTTGAGATTTTAGACTTTGGATTGATTTCACAGATAAATATAGGGGTTTGTACCATTAATCAACTATTGCTCAATATTAATTCAATGTTTTATAAATTTCGTTTATTCCCTTATCTCAGTTTACTCCTGTGGATACTCCCCTTATTGCTATTCAGTTCTGGGGATAATAGCCTGATGGCACATGATGAAGGGCTTTACGCTAGGCGATCGCGTGTGATGTTTGAATCCGGCGATTGGATAGCTCCTTGGGGTACTGTTCATCATAAAACTCCTGGCCCTTATTGGCTAATTGCCATTTCCTATCAGCTATTTGGGATCAGTGAAGCGAGTGTGCGACTACCGAGTATGATTATTGGGATTTTGAGCGTATTCTTAGTATATGAAATCGGCAAAATTCTGCTCAATCAAAAATTAGCTTGGCTAGCAGGGTTAATTTTAAGTGTGCAATTTCTCTGGTTGCAATATTGCCGCTTAGGGACACCAGATGTTCCGATGATATTTTTAGTATTGTTAGCTATTTTAGCTTTTCTCAAAGCTGAACTACATCCTAAATATCGCTATTTGTGGAGTTTTATTGCTGGCTTAAGTTTTGGTTTAGGCTTTTTAGTTAGAAGCTTGATGATTTTTCTGCCAATTGTGGCTTTGTTACCTTATTTAATTGGGGAACATCGCCGTCATCGTCATCTGACAAACCCTAGTTTATATTTAGGTTTTGTCGTCGGTTTAATTCCTACCTCGGTTTGGTTATGGCGGAATTGGATGCGCTATGGGAATGATAGTTATGAAGAATTATTGAGGTTTGTGGTTCAGTTGGGATCGAATGAGCGTGATGGAAATGGCATCATATTCTATTTGTGGAATGTCCCGCTCAAAGCTTTCCCCTGGTTCTTTTTGAGTCTTTTAGGCTTAATTTTGCTGATTCGTCGTCCGCTTCCGCGCTACCAATTAATATTAGTTGGTTTCCCGGTGGTGCTGTTTGCTGAACTGAGTTTTTTCTCAACTCGTCTGTCTCACTATAGCCTTTGTCTTTACCCGTTTATCGCCATGCTGGCGGCTGTGGGTTTAAGTTGGTTGGGGAAATGGGGAGATGGGGAAATCAAGAAAGTTGCTGGTAATCTCAGTTATTTCTTTGGTGGATTGGGTATTTTATTGGTGCTAGCCGGGATAGTTATTTTGATTGGGGTGGATGGTGTTGAGATTCGCCAGTATGCCACCCTGGGCTTAATTATGGGGTTTGGTTGGTTAATTTTGCCTATGGTGTGGATTGGTCGTTACCACTTTGAACACAAGTTTCTCACAGCTCGTTACTGGTGGGCGGGTTGGTTAATTCCTTGTTGGCTAGCTTTGGCTGTGGCTGGTAATTTAGGCTTATTAAGTGACTATAACCCTGATGTGAGGGTTTTTCTGCAACAACCTGCGATCGCCTCTATTTTGCAAAATCACCCCATCTATTTTCTCCAGACAGAAGGAAAAACTGCGGTATTACTGAATTTCTATACTCCAGTTCATGGTGAAAAAGTAGACTCAATTACCGAATTACCAGCTTCTAGCTATGCTTGGATTTCTACAAACCAAGCGGCGGAATTAACCACACCGCACCAAGTTATTGGTACTGTACAAAAACACCAATTAATTCAAGTTTTTTAAGCGAGGGACTGGGGACTGGGTATTTCGTAGTTTCTTTATCCCTACTCCCTACTCCCTACTCCCTACTCCCTACTCCCCCTATTTCTTCTCTTTCTTGGCATTAAATTTGGTAGAAAATACAGTAGTAAACATCATCAACATCCCGCCGATCAGAATAGCGATCGCCAATCCTCCTGTGATTAAATCCAGTAAATTGCTGTTTTCCATAGTTAATTAGTGGTTAAAAATCTACTCCACGTTTAAGTTCTACACCTTGATTGGCATAATGTTTGTGACAGTATACCTCAGAGTGAACGCTGGCTAAATCGAAGTAAGCTGGTTGTTGTTGACAGCGACCAGTGATAATGACTTCCGTATCGCGGGGTTTGCGGAGTAAGGCTTGGACTATCGGTTCCACGGGAAGTAATTCTAAATCAACTGTGGGATTGAGTTCATCGAGAATAATCGTTTTATAGAGTCCAGAGGCGATCGCAGTTTTGGCAATTTCCCATCCTCTTTCGGCTTCTACATAGTCCAATTCTTGGCGAGAATTGCGCCAAACAATCGCATCTCGACCACAACGTTGATGATCTACCACCTCTGGATATGATTGCTGTAAAGCGGCGATAGCTGCGTCTTCGGTGTAGCCACTACCACCTTTGAGCCATTGCATAATTAACACACGAGTAGAACCCGGATGATTGATTCCCCGACCAATGGCTTTTAATGCTTTGCCTAATGCACTGGTAGACTTACCTTTACCAGCACCAGTATAAATTTCAATCCCCTCCAGAAAGAGTTCTTTTGCCCTGGGATGGTCTTGGGGTTTCATTTCTGAGTGTAAATCCGCAATATCAAGTAAATCTTGCGGTGCGGCGCGTCCAGTGGCGATGATTTCTAATTCCTGGGGTTTGGATTTCAATGTCCGTACCACTTCATCCACTGGTAGCAAACCCAAGTCTAAAACCGGGTTAATTTCATCTAAAACCACAACTGAATATAAACCAGAGGCGATCGCACCTTTAGCCACATCCCAACCCCGTGTAGCTTCTTCTCGGTCAAAGGAAGTGATTTCCTCATGTCCAAAAAATTCAGCTCTCCCAGTGCGAACCTGATCAATTAAATGGGGGAAACCACGCTGCAAAGCTGCGATCGCGCCATCTTCGTCATAATCACGTTCTGGCCCTTTGAGAAACCGCAACAATAAGACGCGGCTGGAATCGCCTGGTGTATTTATTCCCAAACCAATTGAGCGCAAAACTACCCCTAAAGCCGCTTGAGACTTACCTTTACCCACTCCATCGTAGACGTGAATTTGACCTGTGAGCCGTTCAGGACGCACTTGCGCCGTGCGAATACCGATGCCGTTCCTTGTCATCTCTTGAAAAGCTATAACGTGGCAAACTCTAATTTTACCTTGAAATGCAGAAGGCTCTGATTGAAGAGGCAGGGGAGCAGGGAGCAGGGAGCAGGGGAGTTGGATGATTTTGCTGAATTCTCTTTCCTCTTCTTGGATTTACTCCTGAATAAATAAAGTTATACTGGCACACCAAGATCATTACCAACAATAAGGATGAGATAATTGCCACATCAGACCGATTATCTCGGCTATACTCGCTAACGTTAACCTTTACTTACGACACTTTATGCTTGGACTTGGAGATATCGCTATTCCTAGAATCCTGCCTGTCGGTTTAATTTTGGTGGAATTTTTGTTTTTACTAACTGCTATTCCCATAGAAGCATACGTTTTGAACAAGAGGCTGAAGTTTGACAAAAAAACTAGTATGTTTTATGCCATATCTATCAATCTTTTTTCCAGCACTATTGGTTGGATGATATTTTTTTTCCTAGAACCAATATTACCTGTAAATTTAAAATCAGAATTAATTAGTTACATATTTTTTCATAATTTCAGATCAAGCAATACACAAGCTCTGCTGATATTCACAGGTTTTATAATTTTCTTTATCACATTCTTCATGAAATTCTTTCTTTTAAGATTTTTCGTGATTTCCTTAAAAGAAGACCTGCCAAAACTATATGAGAAAACACCAGAAAATAATCGATTACAATGGCGGCGCACTAGCATTGCTCGATTGCAAAATACAAATTTAGTTACGACTATATTAATCGCCAACTCGCTGAGTTACAGTACCATTAGCATGATTATATTATTGACCCGTAAGTAGAATGAATTGAGCCATTTTCCGCAAATCTCGTCAGAAACTGTTGAATTAATCAGAGGAGTGCCGGATGCAAACATTATTTAAAGATGCTTTGGTATTTTTAAAGTTCTTTACAGGAATTTATGAGGGAATTAGAAAATTTTTACTTCCACCAAAAGCTTATTCCTGGCAGACATTTATTTATTTGAGTGCTTATTCTTGGACACTTTCATTTTTGGCTGTAGGTTATGTCAAAAGTGTAATTGCATTTTTAGGATGGTTATTTTTAATTGCTGGTACAGCCTGGTATACTACTGATGATCCTTTAAGAGTTCCTGGGACTTTTATGCCAGTGGGAGCGGTAATCACTGGATTTTTAGTTAGTGTTTTTGCCTTTGGTAATCCAGAGGATGTAATTACACCAAGAACAATTATTCTCTGGCCAACAATATCTGCAATCATTACAGCGCTGCCTGATTTTATTGAAGGTACTGATATCAAGACTACAGCAAAAATTCCTAAACCAGAAATTCGGGAAAAAATCATAGTTTTGGTAGCTAGCTGTATGCTACTCAGTTGCTGGATTCAGTTTTACTTTGTCATGGAAAATTGGTTAACACAATATCCCAGCTTACTCACAGATAATTTTGAGCGTAGTACCTTTGTTGTCAGAATGGCAGAACCGAATATAGAACTAACATTAGAACCAGAAACAGAAACACAGACAAAACCAGAAGTCCAAAAAGTCCCAGAAAATGGTGTAGCCATTCTCGATCAATTGCAAATCAGAGTAGAACAAGAATTAAATAAAACACCTTGGTCACAAGTGGAAAGATGGTTGCTAGACGCAACAAAGGAAGTAACAAACTTGGGGAATCAAATCAAAAATCAGCAATTAGGACAATATGAAGAACGAAAATTATGGCGTGTTGAACCGCGCGTGGCTAATATTAAGTCTGGATATGTATTAGATTTACTCAGTATCTGGGATGGACCTAGTTCTAATCCCAAGGGGTATTATCTGCAAAAATCTTGTCGGATTGAACCCATCGCAGTATCTACAACAACTTCTCAAGCCACTACCAGCCCAGTAGACGAGAAAAACACAGTCGCGGAAATTGAATGCGATCGCTTGAGTAAATTCATTGCGGGTGCGCCACCAGCGAGGCGGTGAGGGGAGATGTTGGGGATGTGGCGGATGTGGGAATAATTGAACTGATAATTAACTTTTAACTAAAAAACCATGAATTTTGCCAGAGTTGTTGTAATAGCTAAGAACGTATTTCAGGAAATGGTGCGCGATCGCATTCTGTATATAATCGGGTTTTATGCGCTGACACTCGCGATCGGTCTGCGCGTATTACCGGAATTTGCCGCAGCGACTGAAGATAAAATGTTTCTAGACTTTGGTCTAGCAATCATGAATGTTGTGACTTTAATTGTGGCCATTTTCGTAGGTACGGGACTGGTTAATAAAGAAATTGATAAACGGACTATTTTGGTATTAATTGCCAAACCTGTCAGCCGCAGCGAAATTATTTTTGGTAAATTCTTGGGTTTATCCACTGTGCTGGCTGTAATTGTAGCCGCCATGACCGTAATTTATTTGGGATTTTTGCAGATTGGGAATATTCCTCATTCAGTACTCAGCATTGTAATTGCGGGCGGTTTTTTAATTTTGCAGTTATCTTTAATCACCGCTGTGGCTATTACCTTCGGTGTATTTACTAGTTCTTTGTTAGCGGTAACCTTAACATTTGCAGTGTACTTAATGGGAAATATTACTCCCGATTTAGTCAATCTGGGTCGTCTCAGCAAGAGTCCTGTGATTGAACGCATCACTCAAGGCTTGTACCTGATTTTGCCAGATTTATCGCGATTAGATTTCAAAAATGATGCAGTTTATGGCTTACGAGCCTTACCTGATGCCACTGCACTGACTAGCAATGTAGTCTATGGCTTATGTTACAGTTTCATGCTGTTGGCGATCGCTAATGTTGTCTTCTCGCGACGTGAGTTTTGATCAACTAGTCATTGGTCATTGTTTACAGCACGTTCCCTGTGGACAGGGTATTTCCAGAACAAATGACAAATGACTAAGGGAACACCAAAAAATAAATTACCCAAAAATTGTAGGGTGGGTTAGCGCAGCGTAACCCACCAGAAACTTAAGGATAATGCTGGTTTACAGACTAATTGGGATTTTATTCCTTAGAAGTCCCTAATGACAAATGACAAATGACAAATGACTAATGACTAATGAATTGGCGTTAGAGAAGCTTACGCAGCGAGTGCGAGTGTTTTAGATTGCAGTCTAATCCAAAATCTAAAATCTAAAATCTAAAATTGATTGACTAATGACTAATAATCATCTCAGGGGCGCGAATTGTACCATCAGGCATAATAGTGTCCCGCAACTTAGCATAACTGATTTTTGTTTCCCAAAGATTCGCCGCAGTCAAGTTAGCCTGAGTTAAATTTGTCGATGTCAGGTCTGCATTAGTGAAGTTGACCTGAGTTAAATTAGCTTCTACCAAGGTAGCTCCACATAGCTTTGCTCCTGTGAGATTGGCTCTAAATAAGTTAGCCTCATTCAAGGATGCTTCAATTAATGTAGCATCGCTCAGGTCAGCTTCAGTTAAATCTGCATCACATAAAGAAGCTCCCCAAAGGTTAGTATGGCTGCATTGCGTCCGTCGTAAGCTGGAACCACACAAATTCGCATAGCTTAAATCAGCCTGATATAAATTAGCTGACGACAAATCAGCCTGAGATAAATTAGCTCTACACAAATTAGCTTGGATTAAATTTGCCCCATTGAGTTTAGTATCAGTCAGGTTAGAACCAGACAAATTCGCCCCAGTTAAGTCTGCTCTCATCAAGTTAACACCGCTTAAATCAACAGCGCTCAAGTCAATTCCGCTGAAGTCACATCCACTGAAATCTCGACGCTGACAAAATTTATCTTTGATTTGGCTTAATATTAATTCCTGTTTGTCAGCATAATTTTTCATGGTATTCACCTCAAATGTCAATATTCACAAAGGTTAGTTTTCTGAGTTGTCAGCCAGGAAGTATTCAGAATTGATCACGTTGTGGGTGATATTTACTGTATATCGAGAATACACCTCAAAAACCAATAACCTGCATTAAAATCCTCTAATAAATTGGGAAAAAATTAGTCATGAGCCGAAAATACGCTGATTAACTCCTTTGGCAAACCAAAAATGAACAAACAAGTCAGGAAAAATTGATAATGTAAAAAAATATCATGGTTAAAAATTAATCGCTAATTGACTGTACAGGTTTGATCACACACTAAAATATTGTGGATGACAATATTGATGATGAGTAATCAATATTTGCGATTACCAAAAAATTATTTAACAACACCTATCCTGGGGGGGATTTATTTACTGTACTGGTTAGATTACAAAATAACGCATATTTCTTTAGGCAAAATGTGTAAAAATTAAGTTAAAACATCTGCTAATTCCGAAAAACAAAATTTCGCCGCGGAATTAACCCCTAATTCTTTCCAAAATAGTTTCTCTGAGTTCATGTATAGCAAACAAGATGCAAGATCAAAAAAATATTGATGATCACTTGGCTGACCAGGAATTATACGATGCGCCAGATAGCAATGCAAAAATTGGTACTGTGGAAGAAGGGATGATACTTCAGTTGGCGGATGGAAGTATGCCAGTTTGTAATCATATGGCTGAACGGATTCTGGGACTGACAGCAGAGGAAATACATGGATGGAATTCCCCGGAATCTTCCTGGCGATTTGTTCACCAAAACGGAACGCCCTTGACTGAGGTAACTCATCCAGCAATGGTGGCGCTGCGTACAGGTCAGCCCTGCTGGAATTTTGTTGTTGGTTTAGATAAACCAAATACAGATTTGATCTGGTTGTTGATGAACTCGCAGCCTTTATTTCTGGCTCAGGAAACTTCTGCCTATGCAGTTGTATATACCTTTTCTGAGATTACTCAGCAACAAGCAGAGGGAATTAAAAGAGATATAGTTACCCAAGACATTAGCCAGAATCAAAAATTAAACACGGCTCAGAAAACTGCTGATGTTGAGATGGCAAGGCAATTGTCAGAAAATGAACCCAAGTTTACAAAATTGTTGGACTCTAATATTATTGGCATTGTTTTAGCAGATTTTGAAAAAATTATAGAAGCTAATGATATTTTTCTCCAAATGGTGGGTTATACCCGTGAGGATTTGCTCACAACCGGAATTAGCTGGCGACAAATAACGCCTCTGGAATATCAGCATTTGGACGAGAACGCCTTGCAAGAATTGCTGCCATTTGGCACTTTTACTCCTTTTGAAAAGCAATATATCCGTAAAGATGGGAGTCTGATTCCCATTTTGATTGGTGGGGCGATTTTGCAGCAGTCACCGCCTAATTGTGTCTGTTTTGTGATGGATTTAAGCGATCGCCAAAAAACCCAAAACTCACTGAGGGATGTGATCCAAAGACTAACTTTCCATGAAGAAAATTCACCTTTGGGAGTAATTGAGTGGGATGATGAATTTCGCATATCTCGCTGGTCACCAGCCGCCGAAAAACTTTTTGGTTGGTCAGCTAAAGAAGTGATGGGCAAAAAGTTTGACGATTGGCAGTTTGTCTTTGAGGAAGATATAGAGATAGTCCAGGACGTATTTAGCAGGTCATTTAACTGTAAAGAAACTCAGGTGATTGCCCGCAACCGCAACTATACTAAGAATGGCTCTGTGGTTCATTGTGAATGGTACAACTCAGTTTTATGTGATGAATCAGGCAAGTTGATTTCTGTGCTATCTCAGGTGCTAGATGTAACTGAACGCAAACAAGTAGAAGCGGCATTACGGGAAAGTGAAGCACTATTTCGTCAGATGGCAGATACCTCTCCGACTCTGATTTGGATGTCTGACACTAGCAGCCTTTGTTGCTACTTTAATCAGCCTTGGCTGGAGTTTACAGGACGAACAATGGAACAAGAAATGGGACAAGGTTGGGCAAAAGGAGTACATCCAGAAGATTCACAGCGCTGTTTTGAAACTTATATTAATGCGTTTAACGCCCGTCAAGAGTTCAGAATGGAATATCGGCTAAAACACTGTGACGGCAAGTATCGGTGGATTTTAGATATAGGGATTCCACGTTTCACCTCAGAAGGTATTTTTCTCGGTTACATTGGCTCATGTATTGACATTAGCGATCGCAAACAAGTCGAAGTCGAACGAGAAAGAATGCTGGCGCGATCGCAGGAATACACTAGACAACTCAACGGTTTGATGGAAGCTGCATTGGCAATCAATTCCGCACTTTCTATGGAAGAAGTCATCCGCATAATTACTGAACAAGCTCGTGAGATTATTGGCGCACACCAAGGATTTACCACCATGACTATTGATGACGAGTGTGCCAACTTGATCAGTTGGGCTTCATTCTCAGATAAGTATGCGGCATGGCGAGATCAACATCAACATCTCGATGGCTTAGGCATTGATGCCAGTATCCGCCTGATCAATCGTTCTGTGCGGATGACTCAAACTGAACTCGAAGCCCATCCCCAATGGCAAAAGTTTAGTAAGCAAATAGACAACCGTCCACCAATGCGTGGGTGCTTGGCTGCGCCTTTAATTGGACGAAATTATCACAATATGGGGCTAATTCAGTTATCAGATAAATATCAGGATGAATTTACTAAAGAAGACGAAGCCATTATTGTGCAGTTAGCGCAAATGGCATCAATCGCCATTGAAAACACTCGATTGTATGAAGCCGAACAGCAAGCCCGCACCCAAGCCGAAGAAGCCAACTGCATCAAAGATGAGTTTTTGGCTGTGCTTTCCCACGAATTACGCTCTCCCCTAAATCCCATTTTGGGTTGGTCTAAGCTTCTCCAAAGTCGCAAATTTGATGAAAAGAAAACAGTGACAGCCCTAGCCACTATTGAGCGCAACGCCCGGTTACAAGCCCAATTAATTGAAGACTTACTAGATGTCTCGCGGATTCTTCAGGGTAAACTGACGTTAAATGTGGATCAAGTGGATTTGGAATGGACAATTTCGGTGGCAATGGAAACAGTACGTTTAGCAGCAGAAGCTAAATCTATCCAGTTGAAATTTTTGTCTGACACTGATTCTACAGCTTTGGTCATGGGTGACCCCAACCGCTTACAGCAAGTTTTCTGGAATCTGCTTTCCAATGCTGTCAAATTCACTCCCCCAGGTGGGCGAGTCCAAATTTGCCTAGAAAGTATTGATGATAATATTCAGATTCAAGTCATGGATACAGGGAAAGGAATTGACCCTAAGTTTTTATCTCATGTATTTGATTACTTCCGGCAAGCAGATAGCGCCACTACCAGAAAGTTTGGCGGGTTGGGACTGGGGCTAGCAATTGTGCGACAATTAGTAGAACTCCACGGGGGGAGAGTGTTTGCCGACAGTGCGGGAGAAGGAGAAGGGGCGACTTTTACAGTGCAATTACCAGCTTCGCAAACACAATTAATCACAGCCGACAGCCACAGTGAGGGAGAAATGGACTCTAGCTTGGGCAATCTTGAAGGAATTAAAATCCTAGTTGTAGATGATGACCTGGATTCGCGAGACTTTATTTGCTTTGTTCTCGAAGAAGAAGGCGCAGAAGTTATATCAGTGTCATCGGCTATTGAAGCACTCCAAACCCTGCCAGACTCAAAGGCAGATGTCCTATTGAGTGATATTGGAATGCCGGAAATGGACGGTTATATGCTGATGCGTCAAGTTAGAACTTGGACATCAGAACAAGGGGGAAAGACACCTGCGATCGCTCTCACGGCCTATGCGGGAGAATATAATCAACAGCAAGCAATGTCAGCCGGCTTTCAGATGCACGTCACCAAGCCAGCCGAACCTTCTCAATTAGTTGCAGCCGTAGCTAGACTAGCTGGGAAAACAGTCATTAGTCATTAGTCATTAGTCATATTAGTCATTAATCATTGGGAAATAACTATCATCCCCTCTGCACCCTGCAC
>NZ_CAWQOY010000158.1:0-26612 GCF_963896525.1 Nodularia sp. LEGE 04288 | reverse complement strand
CCCCCAACCCCCTCCCCGCAAGCGATGAGGGGACTAAGATGTACCTGATATAATTGGAAACCGCTGTATATGAAGTATGTGATGCCGTAGGTCTAATGCACCTTGTACCTGGGATTGTTGACGGTGCGTTGCGCTGCGCGACAATACACCCTACATTTGTTTTTTCTTTACATAGTGATAAATATTCATGCCCACCTACTTATCGGTAGCGATCGCCTACTGCGGAATCTCAATCCATGCACTCATAACGCTATACTATATATAAGATATAAGTTATGCTGCAAATTATTCGTAAAATCATGATCCCCGATAGCGAAATCGAAATGAGCGCGATTCGTTCTCAAGGGGCAGGCGGTCAAAACGTCAATAAAGTTTCTACTGCCATCCACTTACGCTTTGACATTGAAGCTTCATCACTACCCGCTTTCTATAAAGAACAGCTGTTGAAGTTAAATGACCGACGCATTACCCAGGAAGGAGTTATTGTCATCAAGGCTCAAGAATACCGGAGTCAGGAAAAAAACCGGGAAGAGGCTTTGCAACGACTCAAACAACTCATACAAAGCGCTGTTATACTGCCCCAAAAACGCAAACCCACCAAACCAACTCGCAGTTCTCAAAAAAAACGTCTTAATAGTAAAACTAAGCGCGGACAAATTAAGTCGATGAGAGGAGAGGTGATTGATTAAAATGCAATCCTCTCATACATATCCGTTATGCTCATTCTGCGGGTATGGAAAAATAGGTCAACTCCATCCAGGATTCGCTTATGCATTTCTCGTCAGCACGATTATATTTTTACCAGGAAATTCAACAGCCTGACGAGCATATTGATCTGGCGAAGGCAGCTTTGTATATTGCCCAGGAAGAATATCCTGACCTTGATATTGCGGAATACCTCAATGCCCTTGATACAATGGCTGGTGAGGTGAAAGAATTCTTGCCCGCTTCACCATATCCTCTGCGAATTATCCAAACTCTCAATCAATATCTCTACGCTGATTTGGGATTTGCTGGAAATCAAACAGACTACTATGATCCTTGCAATAGCTTTTTAAATGATGTAATTGACCGCCGCATGGGGATTCCGATTACTTTGGCGCTGGTTTATATGGAAATTGCCCGCCGGATTGATTTTCCTATGGTGGGTGTCGGAATGCCAGGACATTTCCTGATTCGCCCTGATATTCCAGATATGGAAATTTTTGTCGATGCGTTTAATCGTGGTGAGGTGATGTTTGCAGAAGATTGTGAAAACCAATTATCTCAAATGTTTCAGCAACCCGTGAGTTTACGACCTGAGTTTTTAGCCTCGGTAAGTAATCGGCAATTTTTGGCGCGAATGCTGACTAATTTGAAATATATTTATCTTAAACAACAAAATTTAGCCAAGACTTTGGCGGCGGTGGAACGAATTTTGCGGCTGTTTCCTGGGATGATTTTAGAAGTGCGCGATCGCGGTTTGCTTTACTATCAACTGGGACAATACCCCGAAGCTGCTGACGACTTGCAATCTTATCTGACGAAGGTTCCTGACGCTGAGGATGCAGTGGTAATTCGGCGGTTACTGGCTGAGATGGGAAACCAATGACCAATGACTCATAGTTCCTTGATGGAACAAGCCTCCTGATTGATCTGTTGAATCAATCCAAAATCTAAAATCTAAAATCCAAAATTGTATGACTCTGCAACTCCTTTGAGGCGAAGCAGTTGAGCTTGCATATCTTTTTGAGTCCAGGACATCGCAAAGTTGTTGAATCCCCAACTGACTATGGGGTTAGGAATATCGAACTCAAAGCGGTTGACAAGGAGTGTACCTTGTGCTATTGGTTGACATTCCCAGCGATCGCGTCCTTGAAAAAATCCTTGAAATTCCCAAACAACTAAACCCGGTTGCCGTTCTACAACCACACTTTTCAGGGTAGGTTTAAGTAGAGGAATTTGAATCACAAACAGACTTTGACTGCCAACTTCAGTACTCCATGCACCCACAGGTTCGCAACATAGGGCGGGATTTAGCCAACGGTGCATGAGTGTTAAATCGGTAATGCAGCTTTCCACCACTGAAGCTGTGGCATTAATTTGAATTGATTGTTCAAAAGCTTGGGACATTTTACATTTCTCATGCTGTTGCTGTACTTAGATTATCGCAAAATTAAGCATTTTTAGCACATTATGTCAATGATTTGAGTTCAGTAACAAATGTACAACTTATGACTAAACACTGATAAATCTGCGATTTTGTCTGGTATTCCTGGATAAAAGCAGAATATAAACCACAAAGTCAAAAAAATATCCTTGAGATCAACTGCATATATGTGTTTATTGCCAATTTGCTGGTAAATTGATAGGCAAAACATGAGTGAACTTACTGGGGCTGAGGATTGTTTAATATCCAGCCACACTATAAGTATGACAAGTGTTTTTAGAAACATATTACCTTAATACCGGAAAACCATGAACACGACTTGGCCTGGAATAACCCAGTTGATAGACATTGGTTTGTCGATGAGGGTACAGCATTTTTTGGCACAATCGCCAAGCCTACCACTAGATCAAGAAAGAGTTAACGAAGGCATCACTGAAGTACAAGGAATTGTCGAACAGTTGGTGGCCTTTACTCCCCGTTTATTAGGGGCGGCGGCAATTTTGTTAGTGGGTTGGCTAATTGCAGCGATCGCCGCCGCAGTGACCAAAAAAATTCTCGATAACACGAAGATAGATAATCGCATTGCTGCGGGAATCACGGGTCGAGAGGATGTTCCCCAGATAGAGAAATTAATCTCTGGCTTAGTTTTCTGGAGTATCATCTTAATCACAGTCGTAGCTGTTTTACAAACTCTAGAACTAGAGGTAGCCTCTCGACCATTAAATAATTTGCTTGACCAACTGATTGGCTTTTTGCCCAAGTTGGTGGGTGCGGGAATTCTTTTGGGAGTTGCTTGGTTAATAGCGACAATCGTCAAACTGATCACGGTGCGAGGCTTACAAGCGCTGAGGTTCGATGAACGGCTGAATCAACAAGCCCAAGACAATACACTCAACCTCAACCAATTATCTTTGAGTGAGACGATTGGGAATGCTCTGTATTGGTTTATCTTCTTACTGTTTCTCGTCCCAATTTTGGATACCCTGGCGCTGAGACAGGCACTACTACCAGTACAATCCTTAATTACAGAGATTCTTTCAATTCTGCCCAATATCCTAGCGGCGGCGTTAATTGCGGCAGTCGGTTGGTTTATCGCTAATATAGTGCGGCGAATTGTCAGCAATTTACTAGCAACTACAGGTGTTGACCATGTAGGAACTCGCGTGGGACTTTCCTCATCTTCAGGAATACAATCTCTGTCGAGTATCATCGGCACGATTGTCTATATTTTGATTTTGATTCCTGTAGCGATCGCATCGCTGAATGCTTTGAGAATTGAGGCGATTTCTCTACCTGCGATCGCCATGTTACAGCAGGTGCTGAATACCCTACCCGCCATCTTTACGGCGATCGCAATTTTAATTGTTTCCTTTTTCTTAGGGCGGTTTGTCTCCGAGTTGGTTACGAGTATCCTCACTAGTTTAGGCTTTAACAACATTTTCACCGTATTGGGTCTACCATCACTGAGTAGACAATCTGCCACTTCCGAAGCAGAAGCAACACCAAGACCACCAAGCCGCACTCCATCAGAAATTGCCGGGATGATCGCCTT
Source organism: Nodularia sp. LEGE 04288 (assembly GCF_963896525.1). Classification (NCBI taxonomy): domain Bacteria; kingdom Bacillati; phylum Cyanobacteriota; class Cyanophyceae; order Nostocales; family Nodulariaceae; genus Nodularia; species Nodularia sp. LEGE 04288. Next base: position 22,911 of record NZ_CAWQOY010000158.1, on the reverse strand, counting down.
AGTGGGTATTATGCTGTTTGCCACAGTAGCAGCAGTTAATATCCTGAATATCCCCGCATTGACATCACTAGTAACAGGGATTTTAATTCTCTTGGGGCGGATTTTGGCAGGATTGATTGTATTCGCCATTGGTTTGTTCTTAGCAAATCTAGCGTTTCAACTGATTACCAGTTCCGGCGACCGCCAAGCCCGAATTTTGGCACAGGTAGCACGGATTGCCATTATTACCTTAGTCTCAGCAATGGCATTGCAACAGATTGGTGTTGCCAGTGATATTGTGAATTTAGCCTTTGGACTTTTGCTAGGTGCGATCGCTGTTGCTATTGCCCTATCATTTGGTCTTGGTGGCCGTGATATTGCCCGTGAACAAGTTCAAGGTTGGTTGGACTCTTTTAAAAATAAAGAGTAAATTACCCCCATAAGCATGAGAATTGCCGAAAATATAGCTGCAATTTGGCATTGCTGATTGAGAATATCATTAGTCGGGCTACGCCCCGCTCCGCTAACACGCACCAGCGCAGCCTATCGCTAAGGGACTGACAAATAACAAAATATCCCAAAATGTCTTGTGGAGCGGGCATCTTGCCCGCTAATCACCAAGGGCGGTTAATTATTCATACCTAAACCATATTAATTTTCAACTCTTGATCAAATATTTCGATATAGCAACGAATAGCTGATTTAACGTTCACCGTTTAAGTTTTACCTTCTGTTGTAATTCCTCTTTAATGCGGTTGAGAATAGATTTTTCATCTAAATTGTCTAAAATTCGACTAATGACTGCTTTTGGCCCTTCAGTACCCCAAGTTGCCCCATTAGCTAAATAAACTTTAGTCACTTGTCCAATCCCATAGGAAGAAACACCAGCCACCCCAGCTTGAGTGATTGCAACTGAGACATAAGGTGCAAAGGTAGCGCCAGCCGTAGCTGATGCAGAGATGCCCAGCAAAGTTTTTAATCCACTCAAGCCTAAGTTTGCCAGCAGCTCACTGAAACCGATACCGCCCATACTCAGAGCAATTTTTTGTAGCAATTGCACAGCACCGCTTTCACTCATGGGGATGCCATAGAGCTGAGATAAACCCAAAATCAGAGAAATATCAATGACTATGCTACTGAGTATATCGACAACAGTCACCGGATTGAGTGCGATCGCTAATGCCTTAGTCATCACAGCTTTCCAAATCAACTGATTAGCATTCTGTTCGCGAATCAGCAGTTTTCGCTCTACCAATTGCTCATTCACATTATCCGCATAAAGCATAGTATTGAGAGCCACCAAAGCTTTACCTTCACGGTGCAAAATCTCCAAAATTTTCAGCTTCAGTTCTTCAACTTGGGCTGTACTGCTACGTAACTGCACCCCCCTACTACCATCAGGGCGGATAATCGCCGTCTTTACCAGTGGTGATGCAGCTGTCATCACAATTTCTAGAGGTGTGAGTAACTCCCTCACCCGTTGGTCTCGGATTTTGCGATAAATTGCCATCCGGTCGGCTTCCGGATACTGGTCTACTTTGTTAAATACCAGAATTATCGGTTTACCAGCTTCCCGCAACTGAGAAAGGGCTTCATGTTCTATCTTTGTCATGTCTCCAGCAATCACAAACAAAATTAAATCTGCTTGCTTTGCTACCTGTTCGGCCAAAGCTGCACGGGTGTCACCATCGACTTCATCTAATCCAGGAGTGTCAATGAGTTCCACCTGAGATTGACCACCCGCAGGTAAAGTTACTCGTAAAGTGCGTTCATTCTCGCCAATTGTTTCCTCAGTAATACTCCAGTTAACTGTTTGGGAATCACGGGTAACTCCATGCAAGGGACCAGTTTCAAACACCGTTTGTCCCACCAAGGCATTTAGTAGAGAGGACTTACCACGTCCCACCATGCCAAAAGCAGCAATTTGCACCACCATGCTGTCCAACTTACCCAGCATAGTTTCCAAATCTGCGAGTTCATTCTCCAATCCGCTTTTTTCCTGGGGAGTCAGGTCAAGATTGGTAACCAAGTTTCGCAGTGCCGTTTGTGCTTGTTTATAGTTGAGTGACCTTTGAATATCTTCAAAACTGAAAATAGCACTATCCAGTTCTTCCTCCCAGTTGGGTGAATCGCTGTGATGAGGTTCAGGCAAGGGCAATGTGGAAGTCATATCAATTGGGGAATAGGGAATGGGGAGTGGGGAAGAAGCAGGGGAGCAGGGAGCAGGGAGCAGGGGGGAAAGATTGTAACTTCCTAATGACCAATAACTAATGACTAATAACTAACAAAACGTCCTAAACTGAAAAATGCATCTAGTAGCGTTAGAATCTTGACTAAATCACCTGTACGAAAAATAGTTATTGCCGGTAACTGGAAAATGTTCAAAACCCAGGCAGAAACCCAGGATTTTTTACAAGGGTTTCTGCCCCACTTGGAAGAAATACCCGAAGACCGAGAAGTGGTCTTGTGTCCTCCTTTCACTAACTTAAACATTTTATCCAAAAGTTTGCATGGCAGTCTCATCCAGTTAGGGGCGCAAAATCTTCACTGGGAAGAAAATGGAGCCTACACAGGCGAAATTTCTGGCCCCATGTTGACAGAACTTGGTGTCCGTTTTGTAATTGTCGGTCATAGCGAAAGACGGCAATACTTTGGTGAAACAGACGCAACTGTCAATCTCCGCCTCAAAGCGGCTCAAAAATACGGTCTGACACCAATTTTATGTGTAGGCGAAACCAAAGAACAACGAGATGCTGGGGAAACCGAATCACTGATTACCGCCCAGCTAGATAAAGACCTCATAGATATCGATCAGAATAATTTGGTGATTGCCTACGAACCAATTTGGGCAATCGGTACTGGCGATACTTGTGAAGCCACAGACGCTAATCGGGTAATTGGCTTAATTCGTAGTCAGTTGAGTAATCCCAATGTTTCAATTCAATACGGTGGCTCAGTGAAACCGAATAATATTGATGAAATTATGGCTCAACCAGAAATTGATGGCGCTCTTGTGGGCGGAGCCAGTCTGGAACCTGCAAGTTTTGCTCGAATTGTCAACTACAAATAATTTCATGTGCAACGCTTTTTCCCTGGCCGAGCCGGGGAATGCGTACATGAATGAGCCAAAGCCAAATAGCCATCCTCAAACTGTCATCCGATTTTGGATTTTGGATTTTAGATTTTGGATTGACTCCACAGATAAATCTAGGGACTGGAGAATTTTAGATTTTGGATTGACTCCAAAGATAAATCTGGGGGCTTGTACCACTAAGGAACTATTGGTCATATGTCCAACAAGTTAATCATTCGAGAACGCTGTTTTGTCTGGGGACAGCGAACTTACCTCATGGGTGTTTTAAATGTCACTCCCGATAGCTTTAGCGATGGTGGCGTTTTTAATAATAGCGCTGCGGCTTTAGCACAGGCACAAGCAATGGTAGCGGCCGGTGCTGACATCATCGATGTGGGAGGTCAATCGACTCGACCAGGAGCAGAGCAAATAACTCTGGCAGAGGAACTGGATCGGGTACTGCCGATATTGCAGGTTCTACGAAGAGAGATCACAGTGCCAATTTCAGTAGATACTACTAGAGCTATTGTAGCTAAAGCATCTGTAGAAGCTGGAGCCGATATGATTAATGACATTTCTGGTGGCACATTTGATTTAGAAATGCTGCCCACAATAGCAAGTTTAGATGTGCCGATTGTCTTGATGCACATCCAAGGAACGCCGCAGACGATGCAGCAAATGACTAATTATCAGGATTTAATCGGAGAGATTTCTAGTTTTTTAGCAGCACAAATTTTAGCAGCAACGACTGTAGGCATTGACCAGAGAAAAATCATTATTGATCCAGGAATTGGTTTTGCGAAAAACTATGAGCAGAATTTAGAAATTTTTCGCCGACTGCGGACATTGAAAACCTTAAATTGCCCTATTTTGGTAGGAGCATCTCGTAAAAGTTTTATTGGTCGCATCTTAAACCAAGCAGATCCAAAAGCACGGGTCTGGGGAACAGCAGCAGCTTGTTGTGCCGCTATTTCTCAGGGTGCTGATCTCCTCCGAGTTCACGATGTTCAAGAAATGCGTGATGTATCACTGGTAGCTGATGCACTTTTCCGACAACAAGATTAATGGTTACTTAAAAAATTAAACATTACCATTTTCAGAGTTTTTACCATTACCATCTTGAGCTATAGAGTCAGCAATTAACTGGTTATAGACTTCATTGGTTTTACTGGGGTCTAAAAAGACAATTTTGGCATTATGACTCTCACCAAGTCTTTGGCTAGCCACGACATAATCTTGAGCCACAAGATACCTGAGAATTTCCCTGCTTTCAGGATGAGTACGTAAGGCTTCAGCAATTATTTGCATTGAGGTTTGAGTTCCTTGCGCTCTCTTAATAGCAGCGTCACGTTCTCCTTCTGCTTCAAAAACCAGCGCCCGTTTTTTGATTTCCGCAGCTCGCTCCTCTTCCATTGACTTTCGCACACTTTCAGGCGGTGTAATGCTCTGAATATCCAATCGGAGAATCTGAACTCCCCAATCTTCTGTGGTTTGATTCAACTGATTTAAAATGGCTGCGTCCATTTCTGCACGAGAAACGTTGGTTTCTTCTACAGTGTTCTGGGCGATGATTTCCCGGAGTGTGGTTGTTGCTAGTTGTGTTAGAGACCCTTGGAGATCGTCGATTTCATAAAAACTTTTGACCATATCTCGGATGCGCCAAAACAGAACAGCATCAACTTCTAGGTAAATGTTATCTCTGGTGATCACATTTTGAGGTTTGATGTCGATAAACTGCTCGCGTGTTGTATCCTCCATCACAATCTGATCGACCAAAGGAACAATAAAGTTGAGTCCAGGCACAAGTTTTCGATGATACCGCCCCAATCGTTCTACTAGGGCTTCGTTACCTTGATTAATCAGTTTTGCAGATCCTAAAGCATAGCCTATGAGGGCTAAGACTATGGCAATAATTGGCTCCATATATTCTCCTATTCAGCTTTTGGGCAAATTTAGTGTAAAAGGATATGGTACTACCTTAGTCCTACATTTCAGTCTCATGTTTTGAGCCTGTAGTTTTATGAACATCAATGATGTGGTCTAGTGAACTACCCACACTGACTTGGAGTACCAAGTAAAGTGTCGGCTTCTGTACTCACAGGGGAATGCCGCAACTTAGACTTTCGCCCAAGCCTTGGTCTGACATCCCCTCCTACAGCAGAGACGGCTGAACCTTCCGCCTTTATGATTCTGATCCCCTCGGCTCTAATATTGATCGCTGCGTTGCCATCACGGTCATGATGAGTACCACAATGAGGACAAGTCCATTGCCTCACATCCAATGGCATCTTACTCACTTGATGGAAACAATTAGAACAGAGCTTGGAACTGGGAAACCATCTATCAATCTCAACCAACTTTCCACCTTTGCGTTCTAGCTTATAAGCTAGAAAATTGGTGAACGTTCCCCATCCACAATCAGAAATTGCCTTCGCCAAATTGTGATTACGAACCATGCCTTTGACATGAAGATTCTCTACTATGACAGCTTGGCTATCGCTGACCAACTTATAACTAAGTTTATGTAAAAAATCCTGCCGGGAATTGCTAACTCGTTCGTACACTTTAGCGACAACTTGACGATATTTATTTCTTGAACTACTCCCTTGGTGTTTACGGGCTAACTTTTTTTGCTTACGCTTGAGGTTTTTTTCATGCTTGGCAAGGTGCTTGGGATTATCATATTTAGAAACCTTTTCACCATCAGTTACCACAGCAACGTGCTTCAACCCTAAATCAATACCATAAATCTTACCGAATGTAATAGTTGGATTTTCTCCTTCTACTTCAGTCAGGATAGATGCGAAATATTTACCTGATGGAGTTTTACATACAGTTACAGTCTTGATTTTCCCCTCAATTATCCTATGTATTTTGGCTTTGACTATCCCAATATTGCCTGGAAGTTTGACATTGCCATCGACAATTTTGACGTTTTGAGGATACTGAATGGACTGTTTCCCGTGCTTGGATTTGAACTTAGGAAACCCAGCACGTTTCTCAAAAAAGTTCTTGTATGCTGTGGTTAAATTAAGTGTTGTTGCCTGTAAAATTTGGCTATAACAATCGGCTAACCATAGAGTCTCTTTTGCTTTTTTGAGCGCCGGAAGAAACGCATTGAGTGCTACACGGCTAAGTCCCTTGCCCGTTTCTTTATAAGTTTCAATTGACTTATTTAGAGCGTAATTCCACCACCAACGAGCGCAACCAAATGCTTGAGCTAGTTGTATTTCTTGTTCTTTTGATGGATACAAACGGACAAGAACCGCTTTGTGTAACACTTAACATCACCTCCTTGGTAGCAATACTTTACCACCAATTGATATGGCGGTAAAATAGCCCAATCAAATAAAATAATTGGTGATTCCTTATACATCCAGTATTTGTTTTTGCCTAGCAAAAAAGCAATACTGGATGCAATCGTTATCACCCACCTTATATCCCACCACTGATTCGTCCTTCCCAAATTCAGTGGAGGACTTACGGTGTAACAGTTAACAAGCTGCTATAAAATTTGTAAGCCTGATATCAGCAAGATATTTTGGCAGAATGCAATTGTTATTAAAGCACCTTGATTACACGCTGGCAAGGAGAAGCTATGTTATTAATTTTACATGATTAATGTGAGCATTTTGGAACAAGTAAGTTCATTACTTGATGACAAGACTTAGCCAAGGTTTAATGTTTATTGGTAAATCAGAATTAAAACGTAGGGGTAGTTCTGCTGTAGAGAGAGATTGGGCGTATGCTGGTGTCAAAAATTGTTGGTAAATTTGGGCTTCTGGTGTGTCTTGTTTGATAAATGCTAAGGTGACACCACGAATCAACTGGCGTAAGGAGTTGGTTTCTTCCCCTCGCTTTTCTCTGATGATTCCGGCGGCGGCACTCACGGGATATGCTGGATCGGTAATACTCAAGTGAGTAGCACCAATGGCTGTTAGCAAATATTTAGAACCCCGTAGTTGGTTAAAAGGTCTGATTTGATGCGTTAAGGCTGGGGTGAGTGCATCTTCAGTTCCGGCTAAGATTAATACAGGTTTGGCAACTTTAGTTAAACCGTTTGTACCAAAAAGTTTACCCACAAGCGGATTGAGTGCGATCGCACTTTTAACGCGCTGATCTTGCAAATCTAGTTGATTCTCTTTTAAACTAGCGGCTGCACACTGTAACCAATCCCCTGGTGATTCGCCAAAGGAAAGAGAAGTTTGACAAAACTCTCGCAATTCTTTTAAATCTACTTCTCCACCCACTAAGGCTAAAGCAGTATAGCCCCCTAAAGAGTGACCAATCACATTTACTTGCTCTGTATTCAGTTTTCCTTGAAGTTGTCCCGATTGAGTATTGAGTTTTTCTAGTTCATTGAGCAAAAAACTCACATCTTTTGGTCGATCAATAAATTCACTGGCTGGTAGTAGTTGCGCCAAATTCCTCTGATTGGCAGCATTATTGATGGCTACAGAGTTACTACCAGGATGTTCAATTGCTGCAACTGTAATGCCGTGAGAGGCTAGATGACGGGCTAAAAAGCCAAAAAATTGTCGGTTGGCTCCAAATCCGTGGGAAATAACCACCAGTGGTGCTGGGGTGCGACTTTGACTCCAATAAATGTCAACAGGAATGCGGCGATCGCGTTGTCTGTCTTGTAGAGTTAGTGTCTGCTGCTCAACTGGGCTTTTTCCTGTAGCTGCTGGGTCAAAGGTAGGCTGAAAAGGCGGATTATTTTTGACTAATAATTCTCGTTCTAGCAAAACCCCAAGGGCTTGGCTTTGCAAGTTGCTGGAGTTAAACTCTAATGCGATTTGTAGTGCTTGAGTTGCATCTACCGTAATATTTTGTTGTGGATAGGCGCGCAAAAAACCGATCGCACTTAAACCATTGACTTGACGTAGAGAAAGGTAGAGCGTTGATTGCAGTCCTTCTATGGTGCTGTTTGGGATTGCTGTTCTTAAAGAAGTAATTAATTGTCTACCTTGTGGCGATCGCACTAGCTCATCAAGGAATTTATCTCCCAACGCTGGATCTACTTGTAACCTTCGATAGAGTAATTCTCCTACTTGGGGCGTTAAGACAAAGCTAAAAATTTGCAGTTGTTCTGGTAGTTTCCCTGTTTTGGCAAATTTTTCTAAATCAGCGATCGCTAGGGACTGCTGAAATGGCCCCAAACGAATCGTAACTGTTTCTGCTGCCTGAGCCGAGGGAATGCCCAAACTGCAACTCACACCCAAAGTTAAACTGCACAGTAATCCTTTGATCAAGGACATTTGAGGTAGATGTTTGTCCAGCCAAGAGTACATAGGATCAGAGTATTGAAAAGGTCAGTCAATCTATTGACTACCATTATGGGTTTGAAGTTGCGATCTGCTTTGCAGCAGCGCTTTGCTATCGCTAGTTAGTTTCAACAACTTCAAACTCACTATTTTATGATTTTAAAAGAAACCGAATAAAGCTCTGAACACTCCTAATAAACCACCCAGAGGATTGAGTACTGCGCCCACACTGTCGCCTGTTGAAGCTAAACCAGAACGGTTAACAATTATAACATCATTATTGCGGAGTATAGGATTAGTCTCTTCATTAATGCCCTGAGAAAGATCAACTTTGACTTCCCGCTTAGTCACAGAACCATTAGCATTCAGGCGAACTAAATCCACAGTACTTTTTCTAGCTCTAGAATCGTTGAATCCACCCGCAGCCAACAATGCCTGATTTAAGGAACTATTAGGCTTGATATCCACGGTTCCCGGTTGTTTGACTTCGCCTACCACACCAACTTGAATTGTTGCCGGAGACAAAGTAGTTGTAGCTAATTGAGTAGCTTCTGCTGGGTCGACCTCAGTGGCAGTAGGAATAACAATTGTATCTCCGTCTTGCACCATCACGTCTTGACTGATATCACCACTCTGCAATAATTCCCAGAGGTCAATATCTATATTTTGTTCTGTACCGGTTCTTGTGGGTCGGCGGAGCTTGAGATTACGAACGTCAGCTTGTGATGTAATTCCCCCAGCTAATTGCAGCGCTCTCATCAAAGTCGGGATACCACTACCATCACCTTCGGCTCCGCCACCAGCGCCGACCAGATATGAACCGGGACGATTTACTTCACCAATAATGGCTACAGTGCGCGGTGTGGTAGGGCTAGCGGCAAAGTTAGCCGAAAAGAGATTACGTGCTTCTGCAATGTTAAAAGTAGTTGCAGTTGGCACAACAATCGTATCCCCATCTCGTAAGGTAATATCCTGATCTATCCGACCTGTCTGGATCAGTTCCTTTAAATTCAGATTCACAACTTGCTCAGAAGAACGTCCTACTTTACGTCTTAATTGCACTTTAGTCACATCTGCTGCCAAGGTTACACCTTGGGCTGTGGTGAGTGCAGCTAATACAGTTGGGTATTGTACACCGGGATTATTACCCGCCCCTCCCTGTAAGTTCAGAGTATAAGACCCTGGACGTGTGACTTCTCCGGCGACCAAAATATTGATCGGACGCGGCGATAACAAGTTAACTGAAATTAAGGGACGTTTGAGAAAGCGAGAATACCTTTGGGCAATTTCATCAGCCGCCTGTTCGGTTGTCAGACCCAGAACGGGTACACTGCCAATTAAAGGTAAGTTGATTGATCCACCTGGAGGTATTTGGTATTCACCAGTATATTCTGGTACTTCAAATACATTTACACGAATCAGATCACCGCCACCTAAAGTATAGTTAGTATCTATTGGTATGCTCGGTGATGCCTGTTGTTCTGTAGGAAATACTTGTTGTGTACCGGGTGATCCTGGTTCTACCGTCGGGAAGATTGGTTGTGTTGTTTGTGATACTAGTTGTCCCTGAGCTAGGCTGGCAGACGGCACAGCAACATTGACAGCCGTTAATAAAGCCGCACCCAAAAATGGCTGGGTGAGGAATTTCAGCAAACCTGTGTTAAGCATATTTACCTGAGACTCTGAGACTGTGATCGGCATAGCACTGTCTAAATATTTTAATCTTGACTATACTGTATTGTTCAAGTTCCTCGATTCAATTTCCCCAACATTCTTATTTTCCTAGAAAACTGCAATTTTCCGGAGGGATATTATTTTTTAACCTTAAATTTTTAGTAAAGTTAAATTAAAGATAAAATCAGTATTTTAATTTAGTATAAATTAGTTTGTATAATATATAATTCATCATGGTAAATATCATAATCTTATGTGAAGTGTAAAAATATTCTGTTGCATAAACTGCCTGATCTACGGAACTGTAAAGCAACTAACATCTGATACCAAATTAGTTTAGAAGGTAGTGCTAAAAACCAGAAAAAGATAATTTATTACACATAAATTATTACTACTATAGGGATTTTAAAGTTTCGTTATTTTGACAAATAAAAGAATATTCTTCTAAAAATTAGCAGTCATGATTGAATATAAGCTAACTTATCAGTCAAAGCGAAGTTATGAGATTTTATTTCCCCAGAAATAGCAATTGGGGATACGCTGAAATTAAGGATAAATTGGCAGAAAGTCCCTGCAAAACTAGGGGAAATTCATACATTTCCCCTATAGAAATCTTACCTAAATAATTCTTCAACGCCAATAATTTTAAGGACGAGGAGCGTTGAAGGCATCCCAGGCGGCTTGAGCAGCATCTTGCAGGCGATCGCTAAAATCTGTAATTTCTTTAACTAGCAAGTGCCAATTTTTCTCTGTTTCTTCTTGCATGGTAGCCCAAGAATTCTCCAGGCGATCGCGCTCAATCAGTTTTTCCCGTTCAATGGCTTCTCTGGCTTGGCGCACAGCATTTAAATAAGTTTCGCGAGTGAGAGTACCTGCTGATTCTGCCTCAGTTTGAGCGCGTCTTTTCAACGCTGCAATCAACGCTTTAGTTTCACGCTTAATTTCATCAGCTTCACCAGCCATCTCGGTTTCTACCATGTCATCAGTTTGAGGGCTGATTTCTACAATCGCGGTATATTCTCTTGGTTCGTTGTTGTTAGCACTCATAATTTCAATATCCTTAGTTGCAAAACTTCTGTTTCTGATGGAAACTACAGCTGCGGTTTATGGGACAAATTTACGCGATTTCTAAATCTGCAATAGCTTAATAAGCAGTTGTTGGCAGTTGTGGCTCTAATTTTAGTAATTCTTCAACTCGTGCTGCCGTCGCCGGGTGACTAGAAAATAAGTTGCCCAAAAATTTACCCGAAATCGGATTAATAATCAATAACGGCTCAAAAGCTGGGTTGGCATTTAAAGGTAATTGCTTGGCTGTGGCTTCTAACCTTTGCAGCGCCTTAGCTAAAGCGCGTGGATTACCAGTCAATCTAGCCGCACCTGCATCCGCGGAAAACTCCCGTGTGCGCGAAATTGCTAGTTGAATAATTGTGGCAGCAATCGGTGCAAGTATGACTGTTAACAACACCCCGAAAATATTTCCACCTCTGTTACCATCTCGCGAACCAGCACCACCAAACCATAAACTGTAACTAACCATTTGTGCCAAAAACGATATCGCTCCGGCAATTGTGGCCGCCACAGCTTGTGTGAGAGTGTCACGATTAGTAATGTGAGTCAGTTCGTGAGCAATTACGCCTTCGAGTTCATCATCTGGTAATATATTCAAAATGCCTTCGGTAACAGCTACAGCCGCGTGTTCTGGATCGCGTCCCGTAGCGAAAGCGTTGGCAGTTTGGCTAGGAACAACGTAAACTCCTGGCATGGGAATATTGGCGCGATCGCTCAATTTCCGAACCATACGGTAGAGTCCCGGTGCTTGGGCCTCATTCACAGGACGGGCGCGGTATACTCTCAGGGCAATCTGATCTGATTGATACCAAGAAAATAGATTTGTGGCTGCTGCTAAACCAATTCCGATGATTAAGCCACCAGTACCGCCAATTATCCAGTAGCTAATCGCAATCAAAAGACCACTAAGGACAGCTAGCAAAGCAACCGTTTTTAATTGATTGTGCATAATTATTGCTCTCCCGCTAATGCTGCATGAGGTTTTTCAGACAACAGCATTACTTAAGTCGCATTTTTATTGTATCTAGCCCAACTCAGATATTGGTGCAGAAAACCTCTCATCTTTAGTACGGATTTCTCGCTCAAAGTTTGGCATAGCATTTAGACTTATACCAGCCTATTGAGTTTTTTTAGCTACTTTTTTTCCTAACAAAATATGTATACCTGATTAAAAAGGATATACTTTAGGAGTAGTAACAACTATATTTTCAGTATTTTCCTGCAAACACTAGTATAAAATATGATAAGCCCAACAGAATAACATTCAATACTTAAATTTGTCAATACCCTTTTAACTGATACACTACCTTGTGATAGTAGCTCAAGTACCATACTTAGTAATATCACAATATAATGTTTAAACAAGCAGCACGATTAAACGTGTATAAACAATGCAAGATAGTTCAAATGTAATTTCGGAATTTGAAACATTATTTAGACAAAAATTAAAATTAAACAACTGTAAACTTAAAAAGAAAAAGCAAGAGAATAATTATGAAATTATTACTCCAGCCAAAGATATTTTTTTAATGTCTTGGTGCGATTTTCCAGATATTAACTTGATATATCAGCCCATAGGGGTACGCACAAAGCAAACCATAGTTTATGAACGAGCCATCCGCTCCCACATTAATTTTTGTTTGAGTAGTATCCAGGAGAATCCTCAGCCAGCTGTATAGAGCTAAGAATGTTTGAGGGTGGGTGCTGTAGGGCTACCCACCCTGAAGGATTACTAACTTACTGGTGCTTCAGTAGCTGTTTTACCAATCAACATAGCTGCATTTTCTTCACTTTCAAGAATACCGAATTCAATCAACAATTCTTCTAGTTCTTCCATTTCGATGGGTGTAGGAATTGTCAGATTTTTGTTGTTGATAATCTTGGTAGCCAAAGTCCGATATTCGTTACTTTGATTACTATCAGGTGCATACTCGTTGACAGTCATCCGACGCAACTCAGCGTGTTGTACGATGTTGTCGCGAGGTACGAAGTGAATCATTTGGGTGTTCAAGCGTTTCGCCAGGGTTTCGATTAAGTCAACTTCCCTGTCAACGTTACGGCTGTTACAAATCAAACCACCCAAGCGCACACCACCAGTGTGAGCATATTTAAGAACACCACGAGCGATGTTATTAGCAGCGTACATCGCCATCATTTCACCTGATGTCACGATGTAGATTTCTTGCGCTTTACCTTCTCTTATAGGCATCGCAAAACCACCGCATACAACGTCGCCCAATACGTCGTAAGATACGAAGTCAACATCTGTGTATGCACCATTTTCTTCTAAGAAGTTAATGGCGGTGATGATACCACGACCAGCGCAACCTACACCGGGTTCTGGACCACCAGATTCTACACAACGGACATCGCGGAAACCAGTCAGCATGACTTCATGTAATTCGATGTCTTCTACAGCGCCTCTTTCAGCAGCCAATTGTAGAACACTTGTTTGGGCTTTACTGTGTAGCATCAAACGGGTAGAGTCAGCTTTTGGGTCACAACCGACGATAAGGATGCGCTGACCCATTTCCGCCATAGCTGCTAAGGTATTCTGAGAGGTAGTAGATTTACCAATACCACCTTTACCGTAGAAAGCTATTTGTCTAATTTTTGCGTCAGTCATGATTAATAATTTCCTACAATTATTTTGTTGATTGGTTTGAAAGTTTCTATCAGTCTTTCAGGCTTGGTTAGGTATAGTGAAACCACCACGAGCCTGACATTTGCGGCGAATTATGCCACTTTTTCCAGTTGAGAACCTGACACCCGGTGGTAAGTTCTCATCCATATATCACCTCTGCCAAAAAGTTGCGTAGATGCAGAGTGAAATTTTTAAGAAATTGCTCAAGAGATATTGCAAGTCCTAGCAGATGCACCGATGACGCAGCTTAAAAAAGCTTGAATCAAGCATTATCAGTTGTTGTAGTATCCCAAGTGGTGGCTCAAACCTTAAAAGCAAGTTGCAGCAGGAATTTTAGTTCATGCAGAGTGCATCCCTGAACTACATAACCAACCAACCAAAATGGCAATTTACTCTCAATGGTGACTACAATTTTTCTGATTTTGCTGATGTTATGAACGCCAATAACTTCTAATTCAGTGAACTAGCCAGATCATGAGTAATACAAGGAGATAAATCCTCGCCTAAAAGTGGCACTCTTGCGTCGGCAATTTCCTGGTGAGGTTTGACAATATGGTTAAATTCCTGGATGTTGTGGAACAGTATCAGTTCGGCTTGAACTTTTCGTTCCAACAGATCAGAATGCTATAACTTAGTTCGCGGTTGAAAATATTTTTCACCGTTTGTGCTAAGTCAATCACCGTTCTAATTTCTATTGAATTGTTAAGTTTTACTAAAAGTCTTTCTTCCTAGACTCTAAGTTTAATTGCATCTGGCGGGTAATCCCAACTAGGTTAGCCAAATCTCATCAGCCCATACCAAGGCAGTTTTGATTGACTTCAAGTTGTTATGAAAGTTACTATCCTACCTAGCCTGAGTTTACCTATTCGTTACAAAAAGCGATAACGAATCGAAGTGAATTTACCAGAGCAAAAAAACTTTATTGAGCTTGTCTCAATTATTTGAAGTTTTTTACTGCTTTTACTTTCTTGATTCCTATACGAAGCATAACATATAAATTGATCATCTATTTATCGAAGGCAAATTTCTTTTTTTCATTTAAGCAAAGCCGATATTGTTATTAGTATCTTAAATAGCAATATGTGATTAGCTGATAGTTATCTGTCTACAAATTGCACTTTCAGGAGTTATGGAAATGTTAGCCAGTGTATTGTGGATTTTAATGATGGGCTTTTTTGTTGGTCAACTTGCCCGTCGTTTAGGCGCTCCACCTTTAATTGGCATGATTATAGTGGGGATGATTCTTAGCCCCCAAGCACTAAATGTAATTAGTCCAGAAATGCTTAATGCTGCGGATGATTTAAGAACATTGGCAGTGATGATTATTTTGATGAAAGCCGGACTGGGTTTAGATAGAGAAAAATTAGCTCAACAGGGAACTGTGGCGCTGCGTTTGGGATTTCTGCCAGCGACAACCGAAGCGATCGCGATCGCCTTTGCGGCTATGGTAATCTTTAAATTTGACTTTCTCACTGGTTTACTCTTGGGCTGTGTCATTGGCGCTGAGTCTCCCGCTGTGATTGTTCCCGGAATGCTGAGGCTAAAAAGTTTAGGCTGGGGTGTTACCAAAGGCATACCCGATGCAATTTTGACTGGTAGTGCTTTATCTGATGTGCTGCTGTTATTGGTTTTTAGCCTATTACTGAGTTTCTTGGGTGATGGCGGCGTTGAGCAGATTGCTTTTCCTGGAGGATTTACCCTAACTCCCGTGCAACTGCTTCCACTGCAAGTCATCATGCAAATTTTACTAGGAGTGATATTCGGTTATTTAGCCGCCCGTTTGCTAGTTATTCTATTAGTAAAACAAAATTGGACTCAAAACGCCGTTCAAGATACTCTAATTGCTGCCAGTCTCGCCTTATTTTTAGTAATTTCGGCTCATGGGTTGCCTTATTTTTCTGGTTATTTAGCAGCCATGAGTTTAGGTTTTTTCCTCATAGAATTAGATGCACCCCTAGCTAGAAATTTGCGCGGTGGGTTTGATAGCCTCTGGATAGTAGCTGAGATTTTTTTGTTTGTTTTATTGGGTGCAACTATTCAACTACAAGTATTAGGCAATATTCTCTTACCTGGGTTGGCAATTCTAGCAATTGGTTTACTCATCGGTAGGATGCTGGGATGGTATCTTTCCACACTGGGCAGTAATTGGAATTGGCGGGAAAGACTGTTTTTATTACCGGGAAATTCAGCCAAAGCTACAGTACAAGCCGCTATTGGGACAATTCCCCTCGCCCAAGGGATTGCCGGAGGTGAGATAATTTTAGCGATCGCAGCTTTATCAATTTTAGTCACAGCACCTTTAGGAGCTTGGGCAACGATGACCTTTGCACCTAAATTATTAGAACGGGGAGAAGTTGATCCCACAAAAGTTACAGTTGCAACTCGTACCCTATTATTAGCAGCCGTTGATACATCAGGTTTAGCGACAGCAGTTTTAACCAAAGTCGCGGATTTAGCACGACGCAGTAATGGTGAAGTTATAGTTTTGCATATAGTTAATCTGCCCAATCAGCGAGAAATTTCAGAACTAGAGTCAGAAGCTCAAAAATTGTTATCAGATATCAGATATAAATTTATCACTGTCACAGGTACGGTTCCAGAGAAAATTATTCGGATTGCTCAAGAGCATCATGCTACAGCAATTATTATGGGAAAACGGGGTCATCAGCCTTGGGAAACAGTCCTAATTGGCTCCGTATCGCAAGCAGTCTTAGAAACTAGTCCCATACCTGTCATCTTGGTAGAAAATCGTCAATCTTAGTAATTTAAAAAACTACAGATGGCACATTTTCCCGGTTACTCATATCATAAGTTTAAGTATAAATCTATAGCTTAAGCTTGTGTAATGAAAAGCCCAATTTTAGCCACAGCCGTATTTATAACTACAATCAGCCTGACAACAACTGCCCAAGCAGCCAACTTTGAACACGTCAGGCAGTTATTAGCCACCAAGCAATGTCAAAACTGTGATCTAAGTAATGCCGGTTTAGTCATGGCTGACTTATCTGGAGCCAATTTAAGCGGTGCTAATCTCACAAATGCTAACCTTAGCCGTGCCAATTTAAGCGGCGCTGATTTAAGAGGCGCAAACTTAAGCGGTGCTGGTCTATTTGGGGTTAACCTCAGTCAAGCTAAACTCAGTGGGGCAAACCTAGCTGGCGCTGACTTGAGAAACACCTATTTAGCCAATACAGAATTTAATGATACTGAGCTTGATGGTGTTAACTTTCAAGGCGCAGTTGGTATACCCATGCAAATTGCTACACCAGAAGAATTCTATGCTTTAGGAGTTGCAGAAGCACAAAAAGGTAACCAAAAGCAAGCAATCAATTATTTTGATCAAGCGATCGCATCTCAGCCAGAATACGCAGGTGCTTATTTAGCCCGTGGTGTTGCTCGTTACCAAATATTTGATCGACAAGGCGCATTCCAAGATGCCGAAATTGCCGAAAAAATGTTTACAGCCCAAGAAAACGAGACAGGAATCCAAACCGCAGAAGCTTTTAAGAAAGAACTACAAACACCCTATTCTGAGAAAGTTAGTGCCGGTAAACCCAGCTTTTTTGACTTTGTGGGCAGTCTTGGCTCAGTTTTACTCCAGTTTTTACCTTTTTAAGCAGCGAGCGGGGAGTGGCAAAAAACTTTCCCATAACCAACGACTAAGGGACTTCCAAATAAAAAAATACTCAATCACCTAACACCAAAAAACTCTCAAAGTCTCATAACTCTGTGTCTGGTGTGGTATGCGCTACGCGCACGCTTTAGCGATACGTTTATTTGGATAATTTATTTCTTGGAAGTCCCTAATACAATTTCTTTATCAAGACATTGATAAGTCGCCGCAGGTAAGTCTGAGACTGGAAAAAAGCCTGTGGAGAACTTGTAAGTCCTGAATTACTTCAGGTGGATATCTTTGAAGCAGTCACGACCTGTAAAAAATTCTCTACAACAGGCGTTAAACTTTTTTGCTGCCAGATTACAGCAGTTTCTATTATAGGTACTTCCTCTAGGATAGGACGATAAGCTACACCAGACCTTTGAAGATTCTGTAGAGAAGATGGTATAATTGCTACGCCCATTCCAGCCGATACTAATCCAATAATAGTTTGCATTTGAATCGCTTCCTGAGTAATGTTAGGTTGAAAATTTACCTGCTGGAAAAGACTCATGATGCGATCATAAAGTCCTGGTGCTAGATAGCGTGGAAACATGATCAAAGGTTCACTTAGGAGAGATCGCACACAGATGTGTTCTTGTTGAGCGAATGAATGATTTGACGACAAAGCCACAACTAAGGTTTCTTTGCGAATACACTTATAAGATAGTGTGTCATTTTCTAAAGGTGGGTGAGCAAAACCCACATGAATCAGGGAATCTCTGAGTGCTTGCTCCTGTTGACTTGTCGTTAACTCCAGTAAGACTAGTTCTACTTCCAGAAATTGCTCGCGAAATTGTGACAAAATCAAGGGTAATAGGTCGTAAATTACCAAACTAGTAAATCCTATTCTCAGTTGACCTGTTTCACCTCTTCCAGTCCTTTGAGTCATAGCGACGGCTGTTTCTAGTTGCACCAGTAGTTGATAAGCCTCTTGTAAAAAAACCTTACCAGCCTCTGTTAGCTGTACTTGTCGCTTAGTTTTGCGATCAAAAAGTTTTACTCCTAGTTCTGCTTCTAGCTGCTGAATTTGTTGACTGAGAGGCGGTTGAGCTATATGCAGTTTTTCTGCCGCTTTACTGAAATGTAATTCCTCAGCTACAGCAATAAAGTAGCGCAGGTGTCGTAGTTCCATATTTTTAATAGTTTATAAGTCTCAAATTTAAATAAATATATATTGGACATCTCAAACAAGTCTATCTATGATACTCGTACATAAATTTGATCGAGGTCAGAGCAATGGGTGAAAAAACAATATCAGAGAATTTAAGAAGCCAAGTTGTTACCCAAGGAGTGCAGCGATCGCCTAATCGAGCTATGCTGCGTGCAGTGGGTTTTCAGGATGAAGATTTTAATAAAGCCATTGTCGGCATTGCTAATGGCTACAGTACAATAACTCCCTGCAATATGGGAATTAATAAACTGGCGCAAAGGGCGGAAATTGGCGTAAGAGAAGCTGGAGCAATGCCGCAGATGTTCGGTACTATCACCATTAGTGATGGTATTTCAATGGGAACCGAGGGGATGAAATATTCCCTAGTATCGCGAGAAGTTATCGCTGATTCCATTGAAACCGCCTGTACTGGACAAAGTATGGATGGTGTTTTGGCTATTGGTGGCTGTGATAAAAATATGCCAGGGGCTATGCTAGCGATCGCGCGCATGAACATTCCTGCTATTTTTGTTTACGGTGGCACAATTAAACCCGGTCACCACAATGGTAAAGATTTAACCGTCGTTAGTTCCTTTGAAGCCGTTGGTCAATACAGCGCCGGAAAAATTGACAGTGATGAACTTTTAGCAGTTGAACGTCAAGCTTGTCCTGGTGCTGGTTCCTGCGGTGGGATGTTTACAGCAAATACCATGTCTTCCGCTTTTGAAGCAATGGGCATGAGTTTAGCTTATTCTTCCACAATGGCAGCCGAAGATGCTGAAAAAGCCGACAGTACGGAAAAATCAGCCTTTGCCTTAGTTGAAGCCATTCGTAAGCAAATCTTACCTCGCCAGATTATTACCCGTAAATCTATAGAAAACGCCATTTCGGTAATTATGGCAGTGGGTGGTTCCACAAATGCAGTATTGCACTTTTTAGCGATCGCTCGTGCGACTGGAGTAGAACTCACCCTAGACGACTTTGAAACCATCCGTGGACGTGTCCCAGTTTTATGTGATTTAAAACCCAGTGGTAGATATGTCGCCACAGACCTGCACAAAGCCGGCGGAATTCCCCAAGTCATGAAAATGCTACTCGCGCATGATTTATTACACGGTGACTGTCTGACTATCACAGGTCAAACAGTAGCAGAAGTCTTAGCAGATATCCCCGCAGAACCACGCACCGACCAAGATGTCATCCGTCCTTGGGATAACCCCATGTATGCTCAAGGACACTTAGCCATCCTCAAAGGCAATCTAGCCACAGAAGGGGCTGTAGCCAAAATTACTGGAGTTAAAAAGCCAATCATTACTGGCCCTGCACGAGTATTTGAATCTGAAGAATCCTGTTTAGATGCTATTTTGGCAGGCAAAATTCAAGCAGGTGATGTTCTGATCATTCGTTACGAAGGTCCCAAGGGTGGCCCTGGTATGCGAGAAATGTTAGCTCCCACCTCCGCCATTATTGGGGCTGGGTTAGGCGATTCCGTAGGCTTAATTACCGATGGACGCTTTTCCGGCGGTACTTACGGCATGGTAGTTGGTCACGTAGCCCCAGAAGCAGCCGTAGGTGGTGCGATCGCCCTTGTAGAAGAAGGTGATAGCATTACCATTGATGCCACTAATCGCCTATTGCAGTTGAACGTCTCAGATGAAGAACTAGCCCGCAGACGTGCCAATTGGCAACCCCTACCGCCACGTTATACCAAAGGCGTACTAGCTAAATATGCCAAATTAGTATCTTCTAGCAGTGTTGGAGCAGTCACAGATTTAGACTTATTTAATGATTAGCCATTAGCCAAACAGAGACGTTGTATACAACGTCTCTATAACAGGTTTGGAATTCTTGAAATTGAATTGAAAATAGTTGCAGATCATCTTCTCCGCAGCTATATTTAAAAATATTGCCTAATCAGAGTTGATATCCGGTAAGAATTTTTACCAATCATCCCCAACATAGGGTCAGTTGTGAGATGTACTATGGCTTCTCAAATAGACATAAATTTGTCCGCAGAAGTTTTACAACGCTGGCAAACAGCGAAAAGTGCTGTAAACCAAAGCGTTAACTCAATAACTAACTCAGCACAGCAGTTTAGCCAGTCTTTAAAAGAAACAGCAAATACAAAAACGAATCAAGCACTTAATACAGTTACAACTACCCTAGAAAAAGCTCAAGATTCCATAGAACAAACTTGGCAAACTGCTGAACACATAAAAAATACAACATCAGTAGCACTACAAACTGCTGGTACTTCCTCTGTAAATGATTGGCTGAATCAACACCCAGCATTCTTGCGATTATTTCATATCCTTGACTGGGCAGTTAATCACCCCATTATCAGTTTCATCATTCTGCTTGTAGGGATTGCTCTGATTTGGAGTATTATCAAAGCAATTATCCGCCTGATTGAAACAGCTAGTTGGTCAATACTGCAAATTCCACTCAAATTAATTTGGGCTTTTCTTAAACTTAGCGTTGTTTCCTTAACTAAATTTAGAGGTTTTGCTGTTCAACCAGCGACAGATCCCCAAATGACTCACAAACTAGTAGTTTTACCTAATCAACAGAAAAACCAGCGATTAGCAGAAATTTCTAGCCGATTAGAAAAAATTCAACAAGAACAACAAGAACTTTTACAAGAAGCAGCAGACTTAATTGCTACAGAAAAAATAGAGACTTAGCAACTCTCAATTATCTCTTTGCTTTTCTCTCTGCGCCACCCTGCGGGAAAGCTTTCAGCTAACTGCGCCTCTGCGTGACACACATCCAAAATTATTCACGCCCAGGGGATAACTGAGTAATAATCTCATCCTCCTTGCCAGCCAAAAAATTAGCAAAGCGCCGTGCTAAAGGTGGTACAATCACCAGAGGGTTACTAAAACCAGAGAAAATATGAACACCCTCAAATCCTGGAATAGCCCCAATCAAAGGTAAGCGATCGCTACTAAAAGCCACCAAGCAATGATGCCAAGTTCCTGGTAAATTCGCTAATGTCGGTAAAACTTGCTGAATATTTGTTCGCAGCCACTTTTCGCTGTCCTCTGCGTTGATCTTGCCAAAAGGGTCTGTGAGAACACGGCTAACTTGACCCAAACGCAAACTACCATCTTGAAACTGAACCGCACCCACATCTAAAATCGGTGGTACTGGTTCATTAGGCACTTGCCATAATTCATCAACTTTAGTAGATTCTGCTTCTAACCAAAATCGTTGCAGATTTGCTGGCATGATTAAAGTGCGTAAATTCAACTCAACAGGTGGGGTTTCAATTACCTCAGCATGGGTAAAATACAGTTTCATAGGAATACCAGCTGATTTTAGTAACTGTCTGCTAAAGCCACCCACGCAAATCACCACATTATTACTATGATAAGTGTCAATATTTGTTCGTACACCCGTCAACTTCATACCTGCGTTAGAAGACGAGATAGTCTGCAAATCGATCACCTGAGCAATTTGCATTTCACCCCCAGCACGCAGAAACGCTTGAATATAGCCCTGTGTCGTCTTTTCTGGGTTTATATGACCATGTTTAACAGTCAAAGCCCCGGCGATCGCTTCTGGATTCAGCAGTGGTTCCAACTCACAAGCTTCCTTTATATTGAGTAACCGTGGTGGAATAGCCACATGATTATAGGATGCAGCAGCAGCTTGTGAGTCCGTATCGGCGGCAATCGTGAGTAATAAGTCTAGTTCCCGAAACTCAGTCTCAGCGTCCAACTCTAAATCCAAGTTCTGGTAAAGAGCGATCGCCTCTTCACACAGTTGGCGCGCGAGTGGCGTACTCCCAGACCAATAAGCCAGCCCACCATAACTATAGCGAGTTGCATTCTCCGGTATGCCGTTTTGTTCTAACAAGAGTACAGTAAAACCTGTTTGTGCCATTTCGTAAGCGATCGCTGCACCCGTAATTCCAGCCCCAACCACAATCCAGTCATAGTTCTTCATTCTTTACCCTTGTTCTTGATTCCCATACATCTATAGATATATATGGAAAGATATATGAACACTCCCAAACCTGCAAACTCGGCTGTGAGCAAGGCAAACGACTCTTAATTTCGCCCCTCAAAAAAAACTTTGCCTAACCCCTTGACGAAACCAGACAGAGTAGATATATTAGATAAGTGCCAAGGCGAGAGCCGCAACACCTGAACCGTGAAAACAGAATACTTTGAAAGCTAAATAATAACCAATCCTCGTCAAGAAGATTTAGTTTGGGTAGAATCCCAAAGGTTAATCAAAAATTTTACAGGATTCTGAAACAACTTGTTGTTTCGGATAAAACTCTAAGCACAACAAAACGGAGAGTTTGATCCTGGCTCAGGATGAACGCTGGCGGTATGCTTAACACATGCAAGTCGAACGGTCTCTTCGGAGATAGTGGCGGACGGGTGA
>NZ_CAWQOY010000157.1:0-27242 GCF_963896525.1 Nodularia sp. LEGE 04288 | reverse complement strand
GAGCAGGGAGCAGGGGAGAATAAACTTCCCAATGAACAATGACTAATGACCAATGACCAATGACCAATGATTAAGGATTAATTTCCGCGCTAGACCATTCTTGCTGCTCATTGCGGTAGTAGATTCGGCGATTTTGTGGTTCACCCCGCAATTCTAAATGGTCTACCTGTAAAGGTTCGAGTAGTAGTAGACAAAAATTTGGCACTGGCTGGGCGGGATTAGGTGGTGATGGCTCAAAGGCTTCTGGCTCATCTACTCTGGGTTTACCAGGATGAGGCCAAGCAAATTGTAACCGCGCTGCATCACTTAATTCTTGCCAAATTTTGATTCGCGCTGGTTGGAGGAGAGGGTGAGAATCATCTATTAAACTTAAGCAACCAGAAAGCCGAAATTGTTCTCGCGTGTTGGGGAAATACCAACAAATTTCTGCCCAAGGTTGTTTTTGTATTTGGTCAACTTTATCACTACGGGCATCAGTAATAAATTTTAACTGGTTGCTATCTTCCAGAAAACCCCGAAAAACAACGGTACGATTAGCAGGGCGATTATTTTCCCCCACTGTTGCTAGTTGTAGGTAACGGGCGTAAACAAGGCTACGATTACGATGCAGCGCACGAGCGATCGCGCTTCGCCAAGGAGCAATGGACATTATTCTAATTACCTACCACAGTAAAATTTGTTTTTTAACTTCTATAATATCTAAGTAATCTTCCGTAAACGCTTTTCTTAACAGGGAATGGGGGATAAATTGATCATATTTTTGCAATTCTGGAGCTTCTGCGGAACTGACTAAATGTTCTGCGGTAATTCTTTGTTCACACAATGAAACAAGTTCTGTTTGCAGAAGTTTAAATTTATCTTTACCTAATTTGATTGTTAAATAATAGGGATTCACCCCACCAATACTGTTAATTTCTAATGATTCTCGACAAAAGGAATTAAGCAACCTTTCCAAAGTCCGGTAAGCCACTGTACCCATCCAAGGAAAGATACAACATTTGCCTTTTTCCAATTGTAAAATATTTTGTTTATCTAATCCAGCATTTCGGATGATTTGCCGAACTAATTTTAAACGTTCTTGAGCATTCTTTTGTAAATAACTATATTCTAAATCTTCTAGTAATACTTGCCGCATTCTTTGCAAAACTCTGGTGTGAATACTACCACTACCACCACGCCAATAAATAGTAGCTTTACCTGCTACTTGCTTCACTAAAATTACCTTTTTTTTAAAGTCAACTTCTAAAACTTCCCAAGTTCTACCTGCTAAGGCGAATTGATTACCCACAGGGGTTGGTATGGCAATACTGCCAATTTCCGTTGTTCCTTGCTTGACCGCATATTCTTGAATATCAGCAAAAACAGCATAAAACTGAAATTTCCCGACTATCTTTTCTCCTGCTAAACCAATAATTAATTTACCTTGTTCTGTTTTATGAATGTGGTCTATATCAATTAAATAGTGTAATAATGACTTAAAATCTGCTGAAGAAATAGCCGCAAAGGGTGATAAATTTAAAATTTGTTTAGCTAAAGCCGCAGGTGTAATTTCTCCTGTTGCTGCTAAAATGCTCATTGTCTGATGATATAGCAAACTCAAAGGATATTTAATCGGTTCTATCGGTTCAATCCAACGTTCTTCTAAATAAAGTTGAATAATGGCAATACATTGTAAAAGTTGCCAAGGAATTTGTTCGGGTAAAGGTGCTTCAGATAATGGTTGATTTTCCCCACAAATCAAGCGCATATCAGCAGCTTCACCTCTCCGACCACTGCGTCCTAAACGTTGTAAAAAACTAGCAACAGACAAAGGTGATTCTAACTGAATGACTCGCTCTAAATGACCAATATCTATGCCTAATTCTAAAGTGAGAGTAGCCGCAGTCACCGCCGGATTGTCAGGTTCGCGTATGGCATTTTCCGCAGCTTGGCGTAAGCTAGCAGATATACTGCCATGATGTACGTGATAGATGTCTGGTAATGCTTGTGCTTTAGCAATTCGGCGTAAGGATGCAATTACTGATTCAGTTTGCGTGCGATTGTTCGCGAAAATTAAGCATTTACGAGATTTGCTGAGGTTAAAAATATATTTCTCGTAAGCTGTGGCTTCTGATTCATCGATTTCACTCTCAAGATAAAAGTGTTCTACAGCCAGTTTAATTTGGCGTTTTTCTGCGGTGATATCCGGAGTAATTACTGACTTGTCAGTTCCAGAACGTAACCACTCTTCAGCCATTGCATAATTACCCAGGGTGGCTGATAAACCAATGCGACGGGGTTGGGTTTTTGTCAAATTGGCTAAACGCTGTAATTGACAAATAATTTGACAACCACGTTCAGAACCCATAAAGGAATGGATTTCATCAATGATCACAAATCGTAAATCACCAAATAAGCGCATCAAATCATTATTCTTGTTAATTAACAAGCTTTCTAAAGATTCTGGCGTAATTTGCAGAATACCTTGGGGATTCTTGATCAGTTTATTTTTACGACTTTGTGCTACATCACCATGCCAGTGCCACACGGGTATATCTGCTGTTTTCAGCAAGTCGTTGAGGCGTTCAAATTGGTCATTAATTAAAGCTTTGATCGGTCCAATATATAATACACCGATAGTATTGGCTGGTTTTTCATGTAAGAGCGTCAAAACTGGTAAAAATGCAGCTTCTGTTTTTCCCGCCGCAGTTGCAGCCGCAATTAACAAATGAGCATCAGTGTTAAATATAACGTCACTAGCTGCTAATTGTACTGGTCGTAATTCAGTCCAGTTGTGATGGTAGATGTATTCTTGGATGAAGGGTGCAAGTTTGGAAAAAGTCATTAGTCATTAAATTTACATAAAAACACTCTCAAACTCTTATTTCTCTGTGTCCTCTGCGGTATGCGCTACGCGCACGCTCCGCGAACGTATACTCATCAGTTCAAAAATTTTTCTACACTGCGAACAAACATTTCCACACCCATTGCTAAGGCGGTTTCATCAAAATCAAATCGGGGATGATGATGGGGATAGGCTAAATCTTTCTCAGGATTGGCAGATCCCAAAAAGAAATAACAACCAGGAACTTCTTGTAAGAAGAATGACATATCCTCACCTCCCATAGTTTGGCATTCTGGGACAATACCCATAGGAGTTTCGATGACTTCTTCTGCTACTGATCTCACTAATTCCGCTATACGCGCATCATTTATGACTGGTGGATAAAGACTCCAGTATTCTAAGTCATATTTTGCACCATGACTTTGACAAACTCCGGCGATAATTTGCTCAACTCGCTGGTTAAAAAATCCTTTGAAATTAGGGTTAAAATACCTGATAGTCCCACTCATACGGGCTTTATCAGCAATGATATTCAGCTTCGTTCCGGCGTGAAGTTCGCCGACGGTTACCACGGCTGAATCAATGGGGTTAACGTTACGCGCCACAATGGTTTGTAGGGCATTGACAATTTGGGCGGCAACGACGATAGAATCAATGGTTTGATGCGGCATAGCACCATGTCCACCTTTACCCAAAATGGTGCAGTTAAAGCATTCTACAGATGCCATTAACGCCCCAGCCCGGACACCGACTGTTCCTAATGGCAAATTATTCCATAGATGTAACCCGATAATTGCATCCACATCGGGGTTTTTTAGTACCCCAGATGCAATCATGGGTTGTGCGCCGCCTGGCCCTTCTTCTGCTGGCTGAAAGATCATTTTCACCGTACCACTAAAGTTGTGCCGATGCTTGTGAAGATAGTAAGCTGTACCAAGTGCGATCGCAGTATGTCCATCATGTCCACAAGCGTGCATCACTCCATCATGTTGTGATTTATAAGGAACCTGATTCAGTTCTTGAATTGGCAAAGCATCCATATCAGCCCGAATCGCCAACACTTTTTCCGAACCGGGTTTATTTCCCTTGATAATAGCCACAATACCAGTTTGAGCTATACCAGTTTCATGTTCAATTCCCCATGCTTGCAACTGGCTAGAGACTAACTCAGCCGTGAGTTTTTCTTTAAACCCCAACTCTGGTTTTTGATGCAGTCGCCGCCGCCACTCTACCAATCGCGGTTGTAACGAGCGAATTTCCAGACGAACGCGAGATAAATCGACAGAAGAGTTGGGAAAAGTGGAAACCATGATCAAAACAAGCTCGTTTCAGTAACAGCTAACTGAGGATATTTTCCAAGTTTAATCGTTCTCAAAGAGTTCAGCGTGGATATTTCATGCCTGTTTTTTGAGGAATGCGGATTTAATCCAATACACTAACCTCACCCCCAACCCCTCTCCTTAGCAAGGCTAGCGTGTACACACAAGTGATCGAATCGCCCCCTAACCCCCAATTATGGAGGAACAAGAATTTTCAAAGTCCCCCAAACTTGGGGGATTTAGGGGGCAGAACAGGCTCAAACGCAGACAGATAAGACTTGTGTGTACGCCGTAGCCTTGCTAAGGAGAGGGGAGACTTTGCGAGTCAAAGGCTATATTAGCTTAATCTTTCCCAATCCAGATTTGATGCGACTTGCGCGAGTTTATCCAAATCTTCCACATTATCCAAATAAGGCAAACAACCTAAAACTGGCGTATGAGTCAGCGATTGAATCAAATCCGATGGTGTCCAGTCGGCGATTTCCGCATCTGTCCGGGGTTGTACACAATTCAGCACAATACCTTTGAGATTCACCTTTGATTGCCTAGCCAATGCCACATTTGCCACGGCTTGAGCGATCGCACCTAATCTGACTGGTACTACCAATACCGTAGGTAAACGCCAGTCTCCCGCCAAATCAGCCACTGTCAACTCATCAGTGATCGGTGAACCTAAACCACCCAAGGCTTCTACCAACAAGAAGTCACGCTGCGATCGCAACTTAGAAAAAGCTTGCCACACCACAGCTAAATCCACGCTACGATTTTCCTTAGCGGCGGCGATGGGAGGGGCTAGGGGTGCATCAAAATACAAAGGTGTAATTTCCTCAGCCGATTGCTCTAAAGAAAATAACTTTTGATATAATTCGCGATCGCCTATCCCCGATTGAATTGGTTTCATAATTCCCCAGCTACGCTGCGGATAATATTTTTGCCAATAGGCTGCCAAGGCTGTTGTTAAAACAGTTTTTCCAGCCTCCGTATCAGTACCAGTAATCAGTAATGTGTTCAACAATCTATTCGGTGATTACTTTTTAAGTATACATATCAATTGTAATACATCCTAGACACTTATAACTCTGGTGTGCTATCAGTCGGGGCATTATTTTCCGCGCCAAAGTCTGGTCTAGGTATGGGCGGTGGTGTGAGTGTTGGTGTGGTCAGTGGAATTTCTGTTGGTGTGGGAATAGGAATAGGAATGGGAGTTTCTATTGGCGTTTCCGTTGGCGTTGGTGTTGGGATGACTGGGTTTTCTAACACAACATCGAGACTGTAATCGCTTGCGGCAATTTCTGGTTCTGGAGTCAACTGAATAATATATCTCCCAGTCATCGGCAATATTCCCTCATAGGTTGTTACTTGCTGGGCATTAGGAGCAATTGGTTCTTGATTGACATCTAAAACCGTGAGCAAAATGCCATTTCCTTGGTTAATAAATGCCGTTAACTTGGCTCCTTCTTCCCCAAAAAATGTGTACTGAATGATTTGATTTTCTTTGATAGTGTCTTCAACTGTGGTTGTGTCAGATGCGGCAAATATCAGCCGTCTACTAAATATTACAGGTTCAACACGGATGGGTGTGGGTTCTGGTGTAAGTTCTGGCGTGGTTTCTGGCGTGGGTTCTGGTGTGGGTGTTTCCTCGCCAGTCACAACTGGTGAAGGGAAAGTTTGTGGTGGCGTTACATCTGGTGGTTGATTTGACTGATTGCGGATAGAACTTACCAAAGCCCAAGAACCAACTCCCGCTAAAATTACTACGGCACTACCAATAGCACCCAGCGCCAATGGACTATCTAAAATTGAGTTAGACCGACTGGGTATAATCACTTGCTCAGGTTTGCGCGGTGCAACGGGCTGTGGTACTGAGTCGGGGGGACGACCGACAGCGATTGTTTGGAATTGGGAGACTTCTGGAGTCGGAATACGGGGTTTTTCCAGAATCTGTAATGCTTGAATGACATCAGCCGCACTATGGTAGCGATCGCCTGCATGACTACTTAACATCTGATTCAGAACTTGGGCAAATTGTGCATTCACCTTGACCCACTGTTGCCAATTCCAAGTGAGTTGAGTGACATCAAATAAATCAGTTGGTTCTTTCCCCGTCAACAAAACTATCCCTGTAACCGCTAGTGCATACAAATCACTATGAGGGTAAGCTTTTCCTGTTTGCATTTGTTCAGTGGGAGCAAAGCCTAATTTACCCACGCTAGTGATTGGCGTTGTGCTATCTGGAAACTGTAAACGCGTTGCTAGTTCTGTCACCAGTCCGAAGTCAATTAACACTGGCTGGCGATCGCCATCGCGCAAAATAATATTTTCCGGTGAGATATCCCGGTGAATAATCCCTCGACCATGAATATGCTCTAAAACTGGCAGCAAAGAGCGAATCAACTGCAATACTTCTGCCTCAGTGAAAGTTTGACCAGCCGCAAGACGTTCACTCAGCAGAGTCCGGTAAGCTTTACCTGCAACATAGTCCTCAACTAAAAATAAGCGTTGGTCTTGTGCAAATCTTTCGCGAAATTTCGGCACTTGTGAATGTTCTATTTGATATAAAATTGCAGCTTCTTGCTGGAAAAGAGCTTGTGCTTTCTCCCAAGCTTCAGCCTCCGTGGCAGAAATCAATTCCTTAATCGCGCAAAGTTCGTGAAAGCGCCGCTGATCTTCCGCCAAATAGGTACTACCAAATCCCCCTTGTCCGAGAATTTGGATGATCCGATAACGGTTTTGCAGGATAGAACCAACTGTAATGGGTGCTTGCATGATTAGTTAAATGTAATAGCAACTGGGGAAGAAATAACTGACAAAGATCAGTCCATCAGAAAATTAATAAATTCCGTGTTAGTACGTGCTAAGTAAGTATTTGAAGACTTATTTAACTCTATTTTTCCACTCTTTTATCAGTAAGGATGTGTGAAAAATGGCAAAAATTGACGGTGAGGGCAATTGACTAACTACCTGCGGAGGATTAATTTCAGCGTTTTTTGTGGCTTTCTTATTCAAGAGCAGTAACGTGAAAACCACCATGTAGAAATAGCATCCGCCCTCAACCATCACAACTCACGCGAGCTAAATTCGCCACCCCCAAGAATTTTTTGGGTGATTTACTATCAAAAATATAGTCTGCTAGTTTATAATTTTGCAGCTAGTATCATAGAGTGTTGACTAAATGTGCAACTTTCCTTGAGGAATTTATCCGCCAGTGTTGCTACTGTTTCTGTCCCAACAATGGTTTGTTCACCAAAAGGACTACAACATGAGCCAAAAATAATTATATTGAGAAATGTTTAAAGTTTGGATGAAAGCTTTAAAAAAACTCACAGATGTTTTTTTAGCCCATTTCAGTTAAATCTACTAAATATCTAATGATAATATTGCCATGAATGCACATCGAGGTTCTGCTGTGCTGAGTTCTGCAAGTTTAAAGGTGCAACCAGCTGCCACAGGAGTGACGGAAAATCATCGCCTGCGGCTATTTTCTGGCTCTGCCAATGTACCACTGTCTCAAGAAGTCGCTCGTTACCTGGGTATGGACTTGGGGCCAATGATTCGCAAAAGGTTCGCGGATGGAGAACTATACGTTCAAATTCAAGAATCAATTCGGGGTTGTGATGTTTATTTAATCCAACCAACTTGTC
This sequence comes from Nodularia sp. LEGE 04288, assembly GCF_963896525.1. Lineage (NCBI taxonomy): Bacteria > Bacillati > Cyanobacteriota > Cyanophyceae > Nostocales > Nodulariaceae > Nodularia > Nodularia sp. LEGE 04288. The sequence continues at coordinate 19,458 of NZ_CAWQOY010000157.1, read as the reverse complement.
AACCTGTTAATGACCACTTGATGGAATTGCTGATTATGGTTGATGCTTGTCGTCGGGCTTCTGCACGACAGGTAACCGCAGTAATTCCCTACTATGGCTATGCTCGCGCTGACCGCAAAACGGCAGGACGAGAGTCAATTACAGCCAAATTGGTGGCTAACCTGATTGCGAAAGCCGGAGCTAGTAGGGTTTTGGCTATGGATTTGCACTCGGCGCAAATTCAAGGCTATTTTGACATACCTTTTGATCATGTTTACGGTTCGCCAGTAATTTTCGATTATCTGGCTAGTAAACAACTTTCTGATGTTGTAGTTGTTTCTCCCGATGTTGGTGGTGTAGCACGCGCTAGAGCATTTGCGAAAAAGCTCAATGATGCGCCCTTGGCTATTATCGATAAACGTCGTCAGGCTCATAATGTGGCTGAAGTCATGAATGTCATCGGCGATGTGAAGGGCAAAACAGCCATTTTGGTGGATGACATGATTGATACTGGCGGCACAATTAGCGAAGGCGCACGGTTGCTGCGTCAAGAAGGTGCAAGTCAGGTATATGCCTGTGCAACTCATGCTGTTTTTTCGCCACCTGCAAAGGAGCGTTTGTCAAGTGGCTTGTTTGAGGAAGTTATCGTTACTAACACGATTCCCATCCCAGAACACAATCGCTTTCCAGAATTAGTAGTGCTTTCTGTCGCTAATCTTTTAGGGGAAACCATCTGGCGGATTCACGAAGATACTTCAGTAAGTAGTATGTTCCGCTAGCAAAGACAATACTGTTTTTGTAGTTACAATTTGGTATCAAAAAATGATGAAGTATGAAGTATGGATTTTTTCCGCCTTCAGCCTTCATTTTTTATTAGCCGTTTGTCGTTCGATTTCTGTCACCACTCGTTCTAATTCTTCAACTAGGGGAGTATTTCCAGCCTTGGTAAAGGCATCCACCAGCGCCCGATAATACCAAAGAGTTCCTTCTCTACCACCTTGAAAGCGATCCCAAAGTGATTCGCCTAAGACGCGATAATCTTTGAGAATTGATTGGGCATTGTAAAGTTTATCGGCTACTGATACTAGTAATACTGAGGGTGAGGCTGTGGCAATGTGAGCAATATAAGCTTTTTTGCGCTGTCTCCAAGGTGGTTTGGGTGTGGTGTCGGCATCCGTACAACCATCGACAATGGCTGTGACATTTTCTCCAAAGCGGCGGCGGATTTCGGCTCGTGTGGCATCTCCTCCTTGGTCTTCTATGGCATCATGTAATAGAGCTGCGATCGCTTCGTCTTCATTGGCTCCATATTCTAAAGCAATACTGGCTGCACCTAATAAGTGGGCAATGTAGGGGACTCCTGATCCTTTACGCACTTGTTGGGCGTGGAGTTGGGTGGCATAAGTTAGGGCTGCGGTGAAGCGTTCTGTGAGCATTTTTTTATTATGCGCTGGTGTTGAGGTCTATTTTAAAACGAACCGCCAAGGCGCATTCGCGAAGCGTCTCCCCTTGGGAGAAGGACGCAAAGGAAGAAATGAAGATTATAGCGAGTATACCTACTAAAATGAAGGTGTCATTCCATCTGACATCATCATGAACAATATACAGAATAGTTATTCTAAAGATAGGAACATTCCTATATTAAAACTTACTAAACTTTTATTTGAGAGTGATTGGCAGTATTGGTGATGCTATGATTTAGTTTTTCATTAATAAGCTGTAGTGCATCTAAATTTTATATTTTCGACGAGTCTGAGAGCCTGTTTGTGAGGGTTTCATCTGGAAATGTTTAATTTGTCTCAGCTTAGAATCAGGTAGTTTCAAACCCAAGGTATTTAGCCAATCACTAAAGTTATTAATTGGTTGGCTTTCGGGTTGTGAGAGCAATGTATCTATTTTTTTTATATATAATTTTAGCTGTTCTGGAGTCATATTTGGTTCACCAAGAGCCTTAGCTACATCGCTTAGTGCAAGTTTTAATAATTCAGGATCTGGTTTTTCTTCTTCTGCCAATTCTAAGTGAGTTTCGAGATAGACAGTAGCATAATCTCGATCTTTGAGGCGTGAAATTAAATAATCATGGTAACTATCACTGGTGGGCATTTTCTCGTCTCCTATAGTCTTGCAAATACTCTATCGCTTTATGAATATCTTGGTTTTGGGTGCTTTTATCTCCGCCACACAAAATGAGTATAATTATTGCGCCAATTTCTGCAAAATAAATTCGGTAGCCGGGTCCAAAATCTATCTTTAGTTCAGAGACACCTTGCCCAACTGAGCGATAATCTCCTAAATTACCAAGACTGACTCGGTTGAGTCTTTTATCAATGATAGATTTGGCTTTTTTATCTCTAAGTGCGTCAAGCCACTCAGCAAAGGGAACTCTACCGTCACTGGTAATGTAACGCCGAATATCTTTTGGTTCAACTACCATTATTTTGATTTTAGGCGATCGCGTCTGTCGTCTAAATGGTTATATTTTGTTGTCATTGACTGATTTTACGATTTCCAGTCTCAAGGCGATCGCTATTCGTCAGTCGTGTAAATTGTCACACGTTTATCGTCAACCTGCTCAAAAAAATTATTTATTTCTAGATAGCTGGGAAAAAACCCCCCGGAATTGTGTAGATTACGCTAGAATTGTTAAAGGTTCTTTACAGAATTTGCTAATCATAAACAATTCTGTTAATGCAACTCAGCATTTAAAATTGAATCTGAAAACCCCCTCTTGAGTTCACTAAAAGCTCCTATGACGCTCCCAATTCGCAACGTCGCCATTATCGCCCACGTTGACCACGGCAAAACTACCCTGGTTGATGCGCTCCTCAAACAATCTGGTATTTTCCGAGAAGGTGAAGACGTTCCGGATTGTGTCATGGATTCCAACACCCTAGAACGGGAGCGGGGTATTACAATTCTCTCGAAAAATACAGCCGTTCGTTACAAAGAAACGCTGATCAATATTGTTGATACCCCAGGACACGCTGACTTCGGTGGCGAAGTCGAACGGGTACTAGGAATGGTTGATGGTTGTCTGTTAATTGTCGATGCTAACGAAGGCCCTATGCCTCAGACGCGCTTTGTTTTGAAGAAAGCTCTGGAAAAAGGATTGCGCCCCATCGTCGTCATCAACAAAATTGATCGCGGCCAAACTGACCCGCACGTTGCTGTTGATAAGGTTTTGGATCTGTTCCTGGAATTAGGCGCAGATGAAGACCAGTGTGATTTTAAATACCTGTTTGCTTCCGGTATGTCCGGTTTCGCCAAGGAAAGCTTGGAAGCAGAATCGGTAGATATGCAGCCCCTGTTTAATGCGATTCTGCAACACGTTCCACCTCCTGTGGGCGACATCAACAAGCCTTTGCAATTGCAAGTCACCACCCTAGATTATTCTGAATATCTGGGACGGATTGTAATTGGTAGAATCCACAACGGTACTATCCGGGCTGGACAACAAGCGGCTTTGGTAACAGAAGATGGTACAATTGTCAAGTCCAGAATTACCAAATTGATGGGATTTGAAGGACTGAAGCGGGTGGACATGGAAGAAGCCACCGCCGGATATATCGTTGCTGTGGCTGGTTTCGCTGATGCTTATATTGGGGAAACGATTACTGACCCCAACGAACCCCAAGCTTTACCACTAATTAAGGTGGATGAACCAACTTTACAAATGACCTTCTGGGTAAATGATTCACCCTTTGCTGGTCAAGAAGGTAAACTGGTAACATCAAGACAAGTACGCGATCGCCTTTTCCGTGAATTAGAAACTAACGTCGCCCTCCGAGTCGAAGAAACTGACTCTCCCGATAAATTCCTCGTTTGTGGTCGGGGTGAATTACACCTGGGTATCTTAATTGAAACCATGCGCCGAGAAGGTTTCGAGTTCCAAGTATCTCAACCACAGGTAATTTACCGCGAAATCAACGGTCAACCTTGCGAACCTTTTGAACTTCTCGCGTTGGATACTCCCGAAGACGGCGTTGGTAGTTGTATTGAACGCCTGGGACAACGCAAAGGCGAAATGCAAGATATGCAAGTGATTGGGAATGGACGCACTCTATTAGAGTTTATTATTCCCGCCCGTGGTTTGATTGGTTTCCGGGGTGAATTTATGCGGATGACTCGTGGTGAAGGTATCATGAACCACAGTTTCCATGATTATCGTCCCCTCTCTGGTGATATTGAAGCCCGGAACAAAGGCGTTCTCATTGCTTTTGAAGAAGGTGTTTCGACTTTCTACGCGATGAAAAACTCGGAAGATAGAGGATCATTCTTTATCACTCCAGGTACTAAAGTGTATAAAGGCATGATTATTGGAGAACATAATCGTCCTCAAGATTTGGAATTGAATGTCTGTAAGACGAAGCAGCTAACCAATCACCGCGCTTCTGGTGGTGAAGAATTGGTACAATTGCAAACACCAATAGACATGAGTTTAGAACGGGCTTTGGAATATATCGGTCCTGATGAGTTGGTGGAAGTTACACCTGACTCGATTCGTTTACGGAAAGTGGCGAAGAAGTTCGCTAAACGGTAAGAACCCCACCCCAGCCCCTCCCCGCAAGCGAGGAGGGGAGTTTTTTTGCTAACCTCTGTGTTTATCTGGGGACAAAATTTTCCTAAATAGAAGAACCTCACCCTCAACACCTTGCTAAGGAGAGGGGAGTTTTTTTTGCTAAACTTTGGCTGTGGCGGGATTTGGTAAACTGACTTTTAACCGCTTGAACATTGCCGATCGCGCTTGTAAAGCTAGACTATCATCTAAGGGAGATAAGGCGATCGCTTGCTGATACTTTAGCCGCAACGCCGTTTGAATCAACCAGTCGGCGACAAAGGGATTTTTGGGTAATAGCGGACCGTGGGAATAAGTGGCGATCGCATTCTGATAAAATGCTCCTTCAGTACCATCTTCACCATTATTACCCAAACCATAGACTACACGCCCCAAGGCTTCCACATTACCTAACTTGGTGCGTCCACCGTGATTTTCAAAACCGACTAAATAAGGTTTACTTCCCGTCATCTCTTCTAGTTCCCGCGCTAGACGAGAAGCTGTAACTTCAATTACCAAGTTACCAATACAGCGCTTAGTATTTTCACCAGGATGCACAGAGACTAAATCGAGGATTCCTAAACCTTCAATGCGTTGTCCCAAAGCAGGTTCATAATATTTTCCCAGCAGTTGGGGAGAACCACAGGTAAAAACTCCTGGTGTACCATTTTCGATTTTATTACGCATAGCATCAGCTTTCGCGCCTTGCAAATCACGCATGACAATTTCTTGCTGACGGTCTTGTGCGCCACCACCAACTATAATATCTACAGCTTTAATATCCGTATCTGTGGCATTTTGATCCAGTGCTACCACCTTGACATTATACCCCCGCCACTGGGCGCGACGTTCGATAGTAATCACATTTCCGCGATCGCCATAGGTACTCATCAGCGTGGGATATAGCCAACCAATAATTAATTCTAAATTTTCCGAACTCATAAAACCTCACGAATAACTAATAATTTTTATCAACCTATACTGTAATTATCCGGTGTATATCTAGAACAGGAAGAGGAATTTTACTTGTTTTTGTTATACATCCGACAATTGGCTAAAGTATTATACTCTGCAACCATCTGGAAGTGTGAAATCAGCATAGTTCATCTCTCAGAATTTCGTATTTTATGTAACAGTTTTTTTGCCACATTGTTACGAGAGTTACAAAGTATTGATTATTCATTTAATTTACACAATTTAAATCGCCATAAAACTTACTTCAAAAATATTTATCAAATTTTAATTTTTAATTATTAAAAGTCGAGTATTGTAATTAAATGCTGATTTTAAGTCTAAACGGAGATTATTTATGCAAGTTATTGAAGCTCCTAATATTGCCGTAATTGCTTCGGAAAATGCGGTTCCTATTTCTGAATTACCTCCTATATGGCAAGATATAGCCGCAGGAGTAGCAAATGTAGGACTAGATAAACCACAGATTTATGTGGAAATGGCGCAGTTGTTCCAATATAAACTGGCGCAGGGTGATGTAGACTTATTTAGTGAACGTCCAGAATTAGCCCATCTCAAATCGGCATTTTGTCAGGTATTTGGACAACTAGGTTATGAAACCTTAGAATTTTATGGACATGATTTTTTGATTGATAGCTATCCGAATTTTTCCCAAATTCTTCGAGATGTGGAATCAAAGGGAAGAGAATATGCAGATGAGGTAAAAGTCGCTCTCATTGGGATGGATCTTTTTAATGAGTTTGGATATGAACTACCTGCTAGTTTTTATCATGTACATCTAGCCCCAATTTATCGAGATCATGTATTTGAAGAACGCGCTTTACGTTTTGATAAACGAGATATAGTACATAAACGTTCTTGGGATGCTGTGTTACACGCCGGAAAAGTTTTTGCTATCCAAATGAAGGTACAAAGCATCGCTTCTAAATACGGTTTTACCTATCATCACGGTTGCGGTTGTAATTCTCATCTATCTTCTATTGATACATCTGAGGGAGAATTTAATTATGAAATCAGTCCCGAAAAATATCAAAGATGGCTCAGAAGTTTTATTTGGACTGCTTGGTATGAATATGCTTTCTTTCCTATAGTTCCGAATACGAGTTATTTGGTATAAGGAACCTCACCCCCAACCCCTCTCCTTAGTAAGGAGAGGGGAGAATTTAACACAATAAAATTTGCAATTTTCTCCGACATCCGCTTAAAGAATTTTCCTACCTGTGAGAACTTCTCGTACTTCTAGCATGGCTGAATAGGTAGGCAAAATGTGGAGAGTTTCATTGTCTGGGGTATGCTTTAATGCAGTAGCGATCGCCTGACGCAAATCCTCTTCTACAATTAAATTGAGCTTACTCTGACCGGAATTTTCACTATAGCGCAGACGTAACGCCAGATCATAGACGCGATCGCCACTTACAACTAAAGTTCCGCCCCGTTGGACTAACTTCTCTGTATCTACGTCCCAAATCCATGATACATCCGTACCATCAGGCGTGCGATCGTTTAAAACCAAAAGTGTGGTTGTATCGCTGCTTTCAGTGACTACGCGAATGGTTTCATTCGTCCCCACCGGATTTTTGGATAACAAAATCCGCACCCGCTTATTATTAATTACCAAATCCTCAGCCCGACCAAAAGCAGCTTGAAAATTGTTAACTGCATCTCGAATTATCGCTTCCTCAACGCCTAACTCTTGCGCCGCAGTCACAGCCGCTAAAGTATTATATTTGTTATATAAACCCACCAAAATTTGTGACCATTCGCTGCTTTCTAGCGTCGGTTTACTTTTGCTAAAACCACACTGGGGACAAGTAAAATCTCCTAAATGGGATAAATACACACCTTGATAATCGAGAGAGTGACCACAACTAGGACAATAAATCGAATCCACAGCGTGAGGAATGGCTTCCAGATAGTGTTCTGGTTCATTCATCCCAAAGAATAATACCTTTTGGGGTAGCTGCTGACCGAGATAAGATAAAGTCGGGTCGTCAGCATTGGGAATTACTACTGTTTCTAGTGGGAGGGTAGAAATTACCTTTGTCCAGCGCTTACTAATGCTGTCTACTTCCCCATATCTATCCAATTGGTCACGGAATAAGTTTAAACAAAGGATAATTCTCGGCTGGAGAGGCTTTAAAACTTTCGGTACAATATTCTCATCTACTTCCAGAATGGCGTAATCAACGTTCAGCGTCCCCAGCAAGGTAGTATTTTCTATCAACGCAGTCATCAAGCCATTTTCCAGGTTTGCGCCTGTAGAGTTATGGGCGATACGATAACCTTGGCGTTCTAAGATTGTGCATAAAAGCAGCGCTGTGGTAGTTTTCCCATTAGTCCCAGCAATGAGAATCACCCCGTTTTTGACTTGCTGACTCAATAATTCCAACAATCGGGGTTCAATACGACGCGCAATTGAGCCTGGTAATACACTAGCAGCACCGAGACGCAGCGATCGCACTATAAACGTCACACTTTTTGCCACTGACACCGCGAAACCAAGTCGCAGCCTATCTATGAGTTTAATTTTTTTTCCCACATCCGTACCCTAATCTTCTGGCGGTTCCTAATTTATAGTCTTTAATTTACAAATTTAATCTAGCTAGTCCCTACTCCCTACTCTCCACTCCCCATTTTCCAGATAAATATCATCCCAGTAAGCGTTATCTTAAAAAATAGTGCGTGGGTGTAATTATATATCCAGCCCAGTTGGCCGACTTCAGCGCAAACTGATGAAAATTAATAGCTTGCAAGGTTCTCTTTGATGAAAAGCATAAAGTTTCTTTTTTTACATAAAACAATTGCTGACTGGCGGCGAAGGCTGTCTCAATGCCTATTGTTGCTTGCTTGTCTATTGATGATAAATATACAACCTGCACTGGCTGGTATTGAAGATGATCTGTACGATGGTAACATTTTCGTGATTTATGCTGGCAATGGTTCGCTGGTTCCACCCAGACAGACTTTAGCAAAAGCTTTAGAAGAACATAAGCCTGTATATTTGGCGTTTTATGTCGATGACAGCAGTGATTGCAAAAAATACGCCATTTCGATTTCACAGGTACAGGAATTCTACGGTCGAGCCGCAGAGATTATCCCCATAGATGTGGATACCATCCCTGTTAAACAAACCTATGAACCCACTGAACCAGGATACTATTATTCTGGGGCTGTTCCTCAAGTTGTGGTCTTTGATAAATCAGGTCAGGTAGTTTTAAATAAAACTGGCCAAGTACCTTACGAAGAAATAGACGATAAATTCCGGGAAGCGTTTGATTTATTACCGCGCACCAAATCTTTGCCGTTGCAGCGACGTTCATTCAACGAATTTAGTAGTGAATTAGCCGAATAACTTTGAGGGTAGACCAAATTGGTCTGCCCTAACTTTTAGTTTCTTCTGATACTGCATTCCCCCAGAGTAAAAGCGATAATATGAAAATTAATTACAAATGACAAATGACTAATGACTAATGACTAATCATTACTAGAGTGTGTTGTGATGTCAAAGGTTTATAATAGCGAGGAGCTAATCCAAATTTTGGCAGATGAACGCCAAGCTTGCCTGAAGGGAAAACGCCTAAAATTAGAGGTGACCGTTTCTGGTAATCCTGTAATTGACCAGTTTATCAAAACTGATGGGCTGCAAAAGTTCACCGCCTATCAAGATTTTAAAGCTGCCATTCACGATTATCAAAGAGAAAATCAAGTATCAGGTATTATCTGGCGAGAGATGACTGTGAAGGGTAAAACCTTACACTATCCAGAAGTCGATACCGAATTAATTGCCCTCAGCCGAGACTTGGAAATCATTCAAGCTACTAAAACTACCATATTGGAATTTTGGTATGAAGTCACGGCGGGGATGGATTTGTACTTGAGTTTTAACAACAATAAACAACACCAACAAATTCTCCAGCCTGATGTGGAGAGAATTGCTCAAATCACCGAATGGGCAAGTTTGTGGAAGTGGGAAAATTCTAACTTTCTGGAAATGATTTTGCAGCTAGGATGGGGTAAACCAGAAGAAGCTCGTTACAAACGCGGAAGACCGCAATCGGGTAGTGAGCAAATTCACGCTGTAAATCCCGGAAATCATCCCATTGGTTAAACATCATATATTCTTTGCTTCCTAGCTTGCACATTCAACAGAAATATGATATAGTGATTTCCTGTGCTTGGGTGACTAGCTCAATGGTAGAGCATCAGACTCTTAATCTGCTGGTTCTGAGTTCGAGTCTCAGGTCACCCACTACGTTTCAGCCTCTGTTAACTTTTATGTTGACTAGATTTTGACTAGATATTGCCTAGATTACTGATCACTTTCATTAGATATTGTGTCAAGGTAAAGGCATCTACACCTAATTCTGTGCGTTCTTGGGCTGCTAAAATCCCGGCTTGAGAATGCCACCAAGCCGCAGTGGCTACAATATCCTCTACAGGAATTTCTTTCGTGGCTGCTTGTGCCAATAATCCCCCAATTAACCCTGTCAACACGTCGCCACTACCACCACGGGCTAAGGCTGGGGTACTTTCAGGATTAATCCAAATTGCACCTTGGGAGTTAGCGATCGCAGTTCTTGCCCCTTTTAATAAAACTACAGCCCCACTTTGTGCTGCTGCTTCTTTTACTGCTTTTACCCTGTCGTGCTTGGGGTCGGCAATATCGGGGAATAATCGCTGAAATTCACCTGTGTGGGGTGTCAGAATTGTTGGCGCTTGGCGCTTTTGTAATGTGGGGATGGTTCCCATGTATGCCAAGATATTCAATCCATCCGCATCGAGGACTAAGGAAACTTCGCCCGAAATTACCTCTTGGACAATGGGGGTAGCATCTAATGTTAAACCAGGGCCACAGGCGATCGCACTAAAGGAACTCAAATCAGTGTTTTCTGGTAATTGCAGATGTGCGATCGCTCCAGTTTCCGTCTCTGGACAACCTATAATTAAAGCTTCGGGTAAATGCGACACCAAAAGAGGTTTCATAGATTCTGGCACAGCAATTGAAAGCATTCCCACACCACTAGCACGCGCACCCAAAGCCGTTAAAATCGCCCCCCCGGCATAGCGACGGGAACCACAAATCAGCAGTAAATGACCTTCCTTATATTTGTGGGTGACTGGGGGACGAGGTAAAGGTAAAGTTGACTGTGCTGTGGCTGGGGTAATGCGTTTAATTCTGGGTGCATCCCCTAAAACAGCTTGCACATCAGCTAAAGGAATATCAAAATCGATTAACTCAGCTTTGCCGATATAATCTAAAGCTTGGTCTTGCAAAAAAGCCAACTTCCATAAACCCAGACAAAATGTGTGAGTCGCCCGAATAGCTGTGCCTAAGACTTCACCTGTATCAGTGTGTATACCAGATGGGACATCGATGCTCAAAATCGGCTTATGCCATTGATTGAGACGATTAATTGCCAAAGCTATGGCATCAGTAATTGGTCTTTCTAAACCAAAACCAAACAACCCATCAATCAAAAAATCACAATCAGGCAATTGCTCAACTTCTTGATAATATGGGATACCTAAACTCTGGGCATATTGTAAATGCTGCGAAGTTAACTCCTTCAGCTTGCTAAAAGGAGAATATATCCACACCTCATACCCGCGAAAGTATAATTCACGGGCGACAACCAAAGCATCACCACCATTATGACCAGGGCCAACTAAAATCCCGACACGAGATCCCCTCACCTGCTGAATACGAAGAGCAATTAATCCCGCCACCTTTTCCATTAAAGCCGCAACAGGCATTCCGGCGGCAAAGATGCGTTCTTCAATCTCCCGCATTTGCCCAGCAGTGACTACGACTTGTGAAACTTGTTCTGGCCTATCTTGCATCAGTCCTGAGTCCTCAGATGCGAGTACATCAATTGGAGTTTTGAACTCCTCATTCTTAACTTTTACCTGCCGTAATAGACCCTGGCGTTACCATATCCTAATTCTCGCAGATATTTGTTCCATAGCTCTGCATCTTTCCGTGTTGTAAAAGGCCCGACGGCGACGTGTGACCCTAGTGGTTGTTGTCTTTCCTGTACGACACCATACTGTCCACTAGTGCGCCTGATATTGTCTGCAATAAAAGGTAACTCTCTGACATCGCCAGGAATCACAGCATAATAGCTAGACTCCTGTGTCTGATTGGGGATAGTTGGCGTTGGTTGTTGTCCGGGAGTTACAAAACCAGTTTCCTGTCCATCACTAAAGTTAACGATGCGGGCATTGTTGATGCCGTATGACTGTAGTTCTCTGATTCGATTTTCAGCATTCATTAGTTGAGTAAAAATTCCTGACTGAATTACAGAACGTCCTTGGTACTGACGTATATAAGCGGTAGGTTCAATCCGGCGGACTTGCTGCAAAATCTGGGAATTACTACTATCAACGTAGACTAAATAACGCTGAAAATTCTGGTTATATTGATTAACCTGTATTGGTTGGTAGGGCTGAAAATTCTGGTTATATTGATTAACCTGTCCTGGTTGATAGGGCTGATAGTTTTGCTGATACCGATTAAATTCCACGGCTGGCATTGGTTGAACATTGGGTAGTGGCGGTAAACGCTGAACAACCGTGTTATTGACCCATGTTTGTGCTGGACTACTTTGGGGAATCAGCGCCAAACAGGTTCCCAAGAACAAAGGCATGATCCCAAAGGCAGTAGATTTACCTGATATGTGACTGTACATAGTAGTAACAAAATTTCTATTCGCAGATGTCTGTTGGCAAAATCATTGTATTTGATACACCATATATTAGTAAAATTTCGTTCCTCACCAACATAAATCTTCCAATATTTCATTTCTACAACAAAAAATCAGCACAAAAACTTTAATGTATTTTCACTTAAAACAAGTTATCATAATGTATAATTGTATAGTGTAGCTATTTTCAAATAACATCAATAAATATATCTAAACTCTTAGATAGCAAAGCTTAAACAGAATCAATAACGGGCTTATGAAACTAAACCTACGATTACAAATACTTTTAGGGTTATCCATCGCTCCCATTTTGGCATTAGTATTGCATCAGCCCGGCTATGCACAACAAAAATACAGGTGTAATCTCAGAGGTAAAAACCCGACCACCGAGGTTCGCACAAGGCGCGGCTGGGAACCGATGCTACTTTGGGAGAGTAACTTTTTTGATGCTACAATTTCTAAGCAAGAACGCTGTCGAATAGTTAGTAATAGATTACAGGGATACGACGATCACAAAATGATCCCCTATCTCACATCAAGAAGAAACGTGAATGGGTATCCTGTGCTGTGTATTCTGGATAGAGTAAGTAAACAATGCTCACAAAAAGATGTTGTTGTGACTCTCATACCACGTACTGATCCTGGAGTGGTTTTGACACAGGTCAGATATTTTCGGCGGGGTGCTGCTGGTGCAAGAGGTGTGTCCTTGAGTGGTAGTAACACTGTATTCTATAGAGATGGCAATTTTTACGTTAACCTGAATCAACTTTTAGAAGAAGATAATTAAGACAGTAGTTCACAAAAAGTTGAGTCTCACTTCTAAATGATTCGCAAATGTCTACTGTCGGGACTTCATTCTGCACTGCTAATCTTAACTTCTCTGGGAGGAATAGCCATTTATTTCCCAACATCAGAACTAGTCACAGTCCCGTTACCATACCCCAGTCTGGTTTCAGGTGCAGCAGTTAAGCCAGTAGCAAAAGCAATTACTGTAAAAATTATCTCTAAAGGTTTTTTAGGAACAGGAACGCTGATTAATAAACGAGATAAAATTTATACTGTCATCACTAATGACCATGTGTTAACCGCTTCTGAACCAACTTATGAAATTCAAACCCCCGATGGTCGCATTTATTTGGCTGAAGTTTCGCAAGTAGTCAAATTTGGCGATGATGATTTAGGTTTATTACAGTTTACCACGGATCAAGTTTATCAAATTGCTGCTGTGAGCAATTCGTCGGCGTTAACGGTAGGGGATGAAGTTTTTGCTAGTGGTTTTACTGGGGAAGCGCAAGATATAATTTTTACTCATGGTCATGTATCCTTATTACTTGACAAGTCTCTAGAGGGAGGCTATCAACTGGGATACACCAATGATATTCATAAAGGTATGAGTGGTGGTCCGATTTTCAATATCCAAGGTGAGGTGGTGGGTATTAATGGTTTACACAATGAACCTTTGTGGGACGCGCCTGATTTATACGCCGATGGTTCCCTACCTTGTCAACCTTTGCAGGAGATGATTACTGCTTCTAGTTGGGCTATACCTATAGAAAAAGTAGCACAACTTGCTCCTAATTTTGTGCAACTTAAATTGCCTCAATTATTTATATTATCTTTAGAGTCCAAGAAGCATATTGATTATACAGCTTTGCAAATGCGGGTGAAAGCGGCGACGGCTAAAAGTTGTACTTTGCTTCGACAATAGAAATATATTTTGGTAGGTTGGGTTGAACAAAGTCCACAAGCAGCAACAATATTCAGGAAAAAACGAACCACAGAGGCGCAGAGTACACAGAGAAATCAGGGTTTGAGAGGTTTTTGCGTAAGTTCTATTAACTATCCTCGTTAATTTCAAAGGAATTAATCATTTTTTCCACTACAGGCCAGAACTTATTATATTTTTTGTCTGGGGCTTGATAAATAATATAGTAGGCTTTTTTATGAAAGAGAGTTCCACGTTCTAATATCTTTAGTGTACATCTATCTTCTTTACGGGTACTGGTAATTTCATAAGCATCATAATCTTTACCTACTCTGCTGAGTTGGTTGGCTGTTAATAATTTATTGGATTTGTCACGTTCTATGGTGTCAGAAACTATTTTGGTATATTCTTCCCTGGTTAAAGCTTTACCTAAATCAGCAATATTCACACTCACTTCTAAAGCACAGGTTTTTTCTTGGGATTGATTTTTGGGCGAAAATATCACTTTCTCTTGTTCGTCTGCTGGTGCAGTTGTGGGTGTCCAGTTTTCAGAATAGTTAATGCTAAAACCCATGTTGGTTTGATTGTCAATATAGGTTTTGGTTAAATTTTCTGGTTGGGAGCCATTCAATAAATAGGTCATAGTAAAAGCAATACCAGAACTAATACCAGAAACAGTTAAGATTGCGGCTACTATAGCAATGACTAAAACTGGCTTTGATTGGGTATTTTGATGAGCCAAAGTTTGATGATTTGTTGAAGTCGGGTTAGGTGCAACAGATATTGTGTATAATTCTGGTAAGGTTGATAGTATATTAATGAAATTAGCTAATTTTTTTTGACAAAATAAGGCAAACTTTGGTGGTTTGAAAGGTTGAATATTATTTTGCGGTTCGCCAATCATCAAAGTAGGAACGTTCAAAGGCTGATGGTTAGGGATTCTTTGTACAGGAATACTCTGTATTCTGGCTTTGATTTTTCTTAATTCGTCTAATGCATCTTTGGCTGTGCGGTAACGTGTTTGTTGCCAATCTGGATGTACCATTTTGTCAATGACATCAGCTAGTTCGCTGTTGACATTTGGGGCTGAGTTTCGCCAGACTATTTGACCGTCATCTTCTGTAATAATGCCATTGGCATGAGGTGAATTAGGCAGAAAACCTGTTAAGGCTTGAATACCAATTATACCTACAGCATAGACATCGGTGTTGAAGCTAACTTCACCAGTTTTGCGTTCTATTGGCATATATGGTAATGTCCCAACAACAATACTGGGTTGATTTTTTTGATGCAATGTCATGTCTTTGACTGTGCCGAAGTCAACTAATACAAGTTTTTGGTCTCTTTCCCTTCTAATTAAATTTTCTGGTGTGATATCTCGGTGAACTAACTTTTGAGTTTGTAGGAAGACCAAAATTTCTAAAATGTCATGGAGGATTTCCCAAACCTGACTACTTGATAATGGCAAGGTGGGCGGTAATTCTGAACTCAGTTCTTGACCTTCTATATATTCTTCAACTAAATAAAACTCCTTTTTGACTATTAGTGCCAGCTTACGTTTGATGACAAAGTAATCTTTTAATTTGGGAATTTGGGGATGATTTAATTTATTGAGATGATTTGCTTCTCTTTCAAATAATTTCTTGAGTTCTTGGAAATCGACTCGATTCAAGTTTTGTTTGTCCTGGTTAGGCTTGAGCAATTTAACCACGCATTTTTGATTGTGGTTATCTAAATCTTCCGCTAAATAGGTTTGACCAAAGCCACCCCGACCTATTTCTGCTTTGATTTCATAGCGTCCTTTTTGTCCTGGGAGGATTTGACCAATTAAGTTTTTTTGGATAAAGGGTAGCATAAGTATTCAAATGTTAAATGTTATTGATTAAGGAGTTTATAGTTGGTTCTATATGGAGGGCGGGCAAGATGCCTACCCCACAAGAGTTAGGACATTAAGAGGTGTATTTCATTTACCTGCAAGGTTCTGTATGTTACAAAATATAGATAGTGATAAATAGTTCTTTTCTCACTATACCTGTAAGAGGTTGTTTTAAAAGTGATCGGCTGTGATTTTAGGCACGTATGATCCCCCCTAGCCCCCCTTAAAAAGGGGGGAAAGGTCATCTAAGTCCGGGGATTTAGGGGGATCTAAAATGTTTTGCTACCGATAATAGGACTTTTAAAACAACCTGTAAGTATTTATTTAGACCAGTTTTATTATTAAGGATATGATGAAACTTACTTATTTTTTGCCCGTAGGTTTGCTGGCTGCGGCTGTGGTGATGATACAACCTCAGAGTTTGGCGGCGTTAACTGCACAGGAGGTTGATGCTATTGCTAAGGAAATTACGGTTCGCATTGATGGCCAGGATGATGCTAGTAGTGGTTCTGGGATTATTATTGAACGCAATGGCGATAATTACTTGGTGCTGACGAACTGGCACGTTGTGGAAGGTAAGGGTGATTACACAATTTATCCTCGTGAGGGTAGGGCTAGGCGATACACTGTTAAATCTAGTCAGGTGCAACGCTTACCAGGGGTAGATTTGGCTGTATTGGTGTTTAACAGCAGCACAAATTATCAAACGGCATCTATAGGAAATGCTAATCAGTTGCAAAATGGGATGAAACTACGCATTACTGGGTTTCCTGTACAGGGACCAACCATTAGGGAACGCACCTATATATCTTTGTCTGGAGAAATGTCTGGGAGGTTATCAAAACCGCATGATGGTTATGAGTTGATTTCTTCTGTTTCAGCCCTATCAGGCATGAGTGGGGGGCCAATACTGAATGAAAATGGGGAAGTGGTGGGGGTAACTGGACTGGGAGAAGTTGATGCGAGAACGCGTAATGTGAGTTTGGGGTTAGGGATTCCCATTAATACTTATCAGAGGTTGGCAGCAAATATCAAAACTTTGCTACCGCAAAATGCTAGTCCCCCAACTGAGAACTTTTTTAATATCGGTTTTGCTAAGTCTGAAAAAGGAGACCACCGAGGGGCAATTGTGGCTTACACTGAAGCAATTCGCCTCAATCCCAACTATGCCGATGCCTACTACAACCGGGGAGTTGTCCGTAATAAATCGGGAGATAAACAGGGGGCAATCACTGATTACAATCAAGCTATCGGGATTAATCCCAACCATGCCCTAGCCTACAACAACCGGGGATTTGCCCGTTATGAATTGGGAGATAAACAGGGGGCAATCACTGATTATAATCAAGCTATCGGGATTAATCCTAACCATGCCCTAGCCTACAACAACCGGGGATTTGCCCGTTCTGAATTGGGAGATAAACAGGGGGCAATCACTGATTACAATCAAGCCATCCTGCTTGATCCCAACCTTGCCCTAGCCTACAACAACCGGGGAGTTTTCCGTTCTGAATCGGGAGATAAACAGGGGGCAATCACTGATTACAATCAAGCCATCCTGCTTGATCCCAACCTTGCCCTAGCCTACCACAACCGGGGAAATGCCCGTTCTGCATTAGGAGATAAACAGGGGGCAATCAATGATTACAATCAAGCCATCCGGATTAATCCCAACCTTGCCCCAACCTATTATGGACTGGGATATGCCCGTTCTGCATTAGGAGATAAACAGGGGGCAATCACTGATTACAATCAAGCCATCCTGCTTGATCCCAACCTTGCCGTAGCCTATGTTGGACTGGGAAATGCCCGTTCTGCATTAGGAGATAAACAGGGGGCAATCACTGATTACAATCAAGCTATCAAAATTAATCCCAACTATGCCGATGCCTACCACAACCGGGGACTTGCCCGTTATGAATCGGGAGAGAAACAGGGGGCAATCAATGATTACAATCAAGCTATCAAAATTAATCCCAACTATGCCGATGCCTACCACAACCGGGGAGTTGCCCGTTATAAATCGGGAGAGAAACAGGGAGCAATCACTGATTACAATCAAGCGATCAAAATTAATCCCAACTTTGCCTTAGCCTATCATGGACGGGGAAATGCCCGTTCTGCATTAGGAGATAAGCGGGGAGCAATTTCAGATTTACAGCAAGCTGTCAAACTCTATCAGCAACAAGGTGGAAATCAGGAATGGTCTCAAAAGGCACTTGAAACAATAAGAAAACTTCAGGAATAATTAGAGATCATCAAATACTTTAAGTTATGCAAGTGGCAATAAATACATTAAAAAAAGTATAAAATCTACCTTTGGTTAACCAAGAAACTGAAGTGCTTGACTAGCAAGGCTTTGAAGATGTATGTGCTACAATTAGAGAGTTGCGAAACTGTTGTGTTGCTTTGATTGCATAAAAGTCCAGGTAACAAGTAAAGTTAATATTTTGCCATCAAGCTGCTGAGGATAAATTTTTATCCCTATCAGTGGCAGCCAATAGCTTAAGAAAATTTAAGTATATGAAAAAAGTCGTCGTTGGTCTTTCTGGTGGTGTTGACAGTTCCACCGCCGCAGCTATTCTGCATCATCAGGGCTATGAAGTTATTGGTTTGACCCTTTGGCTAATGAAAGGTAAGGGTCAATGTTGCTCTGAAGGAATGATCGACGCGGCTGATATCTGTGAACAGTTGGGTGTTCCCCATGAGGTTGTGGATATTCGTGAGGTGTTTCAAACCCAGATTGTCGATTTTCTGGTGACTGGTTACAGCGCTGGAATCACACCTCTGCCTTGTTCTCAGTGTAATAAGACGGTGAAGTTTGGGCCTATGGTGCAGTATGCTCGTGAAAAGTTAGACTGCGATCGCATTGCTACTGGTCACTATGCTCAAATTAACTATGATGAAGTGACTGGACGCTACCAGTTATTAAGGGCTGTTGACCGGAACAAAGACCAGTCTTATTTTCTGTATGACTTGTCTCAAGATTTACTAGGCGCAACAGTATTTCCTCTAGGAGAACTCGAAAAAGCCGACACTCGCCGCATTGCTGCTGAATACGGGCTAACCACGGCAAATAAGCCAGAAAGTCAAGATTTGTGTTTAGTGGAAAGCAACGGTTCCATGCGGGCATTTCTGGATAAATATCTTGCGCCCAAACCGGGGGATATTGTGGATGTGGCTGGGAAAATTTTGGGTCAACATGATGGTGTCCATCACTACACCATTGGACAGCGCAAAGGTTTGGGAATTGCGGCGGCTGAACCCCTGTATGTGATTGAATTAGATGCAGTGAATAATAAAGTGGTTGTAGGCGATCGCACAAAGGTAACTCAACCAGAATGCACAGTAAATCAAGTAAATTGGGTTTCTATCGCTGAACCATCCACACCGATTCGCGCCGAAGTGCAAATTCGTTATCGTTCTCACCCCACACCAGTGACGGTGATTCCTCTGGAAAATTCCCGTGTGCGGTTGGTGTTTGATGAACCCCAAGTCAGCATCACCCCTGGACAAGCTGCTGTCTGGTACGACGGTGACAAAGTTTTGGGTGGCGGGGTTATTGAACAATTTAGTTAAGCAGAATCCCTACCTCTACCCGCAATAGAGGAGGGTTTTTTGATTTTTCAAGCAAATTATAGCGTTTCCCACTTTAATGCAGTACAAG
>NZ_CAWQOY010000156.1:0-27714 GCF_963896525.1 Nodularia sp. LEGE 04288 | reverse complement strand
GTGATATAGAACCCCACCCCCAACCCCCTCCCCGCAAGCGAGGAGGGGGCTATGATGTACTTTATTCAAGTGCATACCGCTATACCTATTATAAGTTCCGACAGGCGATTTATTAGAAAAAACCCCGCCTGTGTTTTGGCTATTTATCATCACCACTGCTGCAAAGATTGATTTTCAGAATTAATTCTGTGGGCTTGATGGGAGAAGAGTGATTTGGTAAATTTTATGATTCTAGCCTTTACTATAAACACTCATCGGTTCCTTGAGAAACTTAATGTAAAGGTGTTTAAATGTAGACTGAATCACACGAGGCATGGCAAAATCAATTGGCATTAATTTATCTGGTAATTGCCAATCTTCTATTTTGAGTAAATCAGGTTGTAAATGGGGAAATTCTATCTCAGCTAATTCTGGACAAACTCCCAACCTTTGAGACGCTGCAACTGTGGGAACTTGTTCGGGTGGGACATTGAGAATTTCTACTACTGCCCTATCTAAAGCAAATACATCTGCTGCGGCTGCTAAAATACCTAAATCACGAGGTTCTCCACCACTCGGTCCATTACCTTCATGACCGATAATGCCATCTAAAATTGTTAAATTGGGATTAATTGCTCTGGCAGTTTCTACTAACATTTCACCAAAGCGGTTAGCATCTTTCCCCGCTTCCATGTGCCACCAAGCTTTCATTTTACCAGGAACGCAACCAAAGAGATTTTTTACCCCCATCGTTAATGTCAACTGCATATGTGATTTGACTTTGGGTAAGTTAATCACTACATCTGCTTCCATCGCTTCTTTGCATAGGCGCAGGTGATTAAAGTCTTCGTTAACTGTTTGGTAACGCTTACCGTGAAACTCAATGATAGGTATATGCAATGCTTCTAAAAGCGGGAGATAGCCGTTGGCTTCTGCAACTCCTTTGGCGCTACCAAATGCGGGACTATCGCCTAAAAATGGCTTACCACCAGCTGCTATTACCATCTGGGCTACTTCATAAACCAGTTCTCGCCGGGTTGTACACTCTTTTGTCGGGCGGGAACCTGTGAGAAGGTTGGGTTTGAGTAATACTCTATTTCCTGGTTTGACAAAGGCAGACATCCCCCCAAAAGGTTCTAGCAGGGTGACTAATGATGCCCGTAAAGCCTCGCTTTCGTAGGAGGTAGCCCGAATTAGACTGACTGATGGTTTTTGTGTCTGCATGGATAATATATTACTTGACTTTTTAAGTGCTTTTGATAGAATAAAGGTATCATTTTCATTAGATAGGTCTTATTGACAATATCTGACCTATCTTTATATTAAATTGGTATCACACTAGATTAATTTTATAACTCAAACTTGCTGAAAGTCTGTTTCGGCAGCAGAATTTACTGCTTGTTTTAGTTCTTGAAGTTTGGCAGCTACAGCACCATTATTGAGTAATTCGGCTGCTTTGGTTAATCCTGATGGCATATCTGAACAAATGCCACTGCGCCAGAGATAAAATCCCCCATTCCATAGGGCTGTTTGCATGAGTTCCCCAGGTTGACCAGCTAAAACTGCCTGAATTTGAGTCAGTAATTCTGCGGTAGTTCCTAGAGGTACATTCTTGCTACTAATACCATAATCATGGGGTGAGAGCAGCAATCTTTCAATTTCTGGGGACGTTTGAGATAAAGCGATAATTGCGGTGCGATCGCGTGGTAAATCGCAACTGCCTTCTAATCCCTTAATTAAAGTATATTTGTGGACTTTTCGCAGATCCAAGGCTACTCGAAACATGGTTTCTGTGGGCGGATGGACAAAACCAGCCACAATATGGGCATCCCCAGCATAAGGACACCAAATTAATTCCATTGTCGCTAAAGGTGGGCGCTTACCGAGTTGGTCGCGATATTCCCACATGGCGTTGGTTAAGGGAAAATGCACAGGTGTATAAATAAAGCCGATTTTTGTTTGCTCAAATACCTGCTGGGTTTTGGCTAGAGGTAAAGCAGTCCAATCCACACCTAACCCTTGCCAAATCTCAATCAGAGGTAAGCCATATTTTGTGGGGAAGCGATCGCCTCCGTGCATCACTATCGGTTGTCCGGCGGCGGCCAGTAGTAAAGCTGTAACTGGGCTAATTGGTGCTGTGCGGGTTCTGCCATCATAAGGTATTCCCAAAACCATCGCCGGGCGTGCAGAAGCGATCGCTTGCAGTTTTGGCCCCAATTCCTCATAAGCATCTAACATCCCGGCTAACTCTTCCCCGGTGGGTCGCCTGATGCGGTGGGCGATTAAAAATGCTCCAATTTGGGCTGGTTTGGCAACACCTTGCAGCATCATTTTAGTAGCGGTGGCTGCTTCAGCACGAGTTAAATTCTCGGCTGTATGGGTTCCACTACCTACCTTTTTCAGTAAATCTCTAAATGCGTTGCTCATGGCAGCAATTAGTCAACGGTCAACATTTTGAATCATCATAACTTTAGGAGGCTGATCGCTGGTGTTGAAATTGTGGGGGAATATGTTCTAGCACGAGTTGCCAAAAGTTCTGGATGGGCGGGATTTGGAGGCGGTCTTGAGTTGTGACCATCACTACCCGACGCGTAAAACCAGAATTATCCGCTAAGGGACGCACTGCCAGTGTAGAGTCATTCCGTGCTTCCATGAGTGCGGAATAAGGTAACAAAGCCACTAATTCGCCTTGGCGCACGACTCCTCGGAAAGCATCTAAGGTATTTACTTCTAACGCTGCTTGAAGTTTAGCTTCCAGGCGTTCAAATTTCTCTTGCACTAGCCGTTGCATTCCATAACCGTCTTTGAAAACTACTTGGGGATAACGGACTAATTCTGACCAAGGAATACTTTCATATTGGGCTAGGGGATGATGGACGGCTGTTAGCACTTCTATTGATTCTTCATATAAGGCTTCTACTACCATTTCTCTCCCAGTGGTTAAGAAGCGATTGTTCATCACCAGTGCTAAATCGACTAATCCATCTTTGAGGACTTTTAAAGCGCGATCGCTACCCAATGATGTGACTCGTAATTGTACTTCTGGATATTGGTGACAAAATTTTTGTAACACTGGTGGTAGGTAAGAAGCACAAAGCGAATGAATTGCCGCGATACAAAGTTCCGGCTGCTTCCCCTCGATTAAATCTGTTAATTCCTGTGTAGCAGTTTGCCACTCTTGGCATATTTTGCGGACACGAGGTAGCAAACATTCACCACCTAGAGTTAGCTTGGCATGGCTGGTGCGGTGAAATAGTTCTACGCCCATATCAGCTTCTAGTGACTGAATTTGGCGACTGATGGTCGATTGAGTGACACCGCATTTTCGGGCTGCTTGTTGGAAACTCCCGGTTTCTGCGATCGCCAAAAAGGCTTGCAACTGCTCTAGCCGCATTTTGATGTAGCCTGAATTACATTTATTGACTTGACTAAGTTAACGGGTTTTCTCCGGCAATTTAGTAAAATCGGCTACAGTTTTTTCTGAAAAGTTGCTGATTAAGCAAATGTAGAGACATTTCATCGAACATCTCTACATTCTTTTTCTGACCAATAGTTCCTTAATAGTAAAAGCCCCTAGATTTATCTATGGGGTCAATCCAAAATCCAAAATCCAAAATCCAAAATCCAAAATCCAAAATCCAAAATCCAAAATCTAAAATTGTGTGACCTCTTCTGGCGTTGCTGAACTAACTTTGTTGTTGAGGAACTTGTCCTATCTGTCCTTCTTCCATCAGCTTTTCTTGATCACGTCGGCGTTTTTTGGCGTAAAGCTGAATAGTCACCGCCATCAAAATTATTAAGCCAAAAATACCCCAAACTGTAATATCTGTGGGGAGATTATTCTTAAACACAGCCAGCAAGACAATCACCAGCAACATGACTGTAGGTGCTTCATTTAAAGCCCGCAACTGCTGACCACTCCAGCGACACTCATCTGCGGCTAACTGCTTCATCAGACGCTTACAGTAATGATGATAACCGAGTAAAAGGGTAACAAATAGCAGTTTAATATGCAACCAACTTTGTTTTAAAACTTCTGGTTCCGTACTTAATAAACCTATCGCCATTGCTACCGTCAGCAACATTCCTGGAGTGGTAATGATATTGTAGAGGCGCTTTTCCATAATCTGATACTGATTTTTCAGTATCGTCCTTGCTGGTTCTGGTTCTTGGTTAGCTTCAGCATGATAGATAAATAGACGTACTAGGTAAAATAACCCCGCAAACCAAACTACAATCCCAATCAGATGAAATGCTTTAAACCAGGAATATGCCATGAACTCAAATCTCCGTCAGTGTGGTTTTGATTCCTTTTTGGTTTTAATAAAAACTTTACAAATGCAGTCTGAGATAATATTATAAATCCGCCGCAAAAGCATTATTTACTAACCTTAACCATACTTAAAGTTACAGACAAACAAATAATTGACTGTTGTTTCTCTGCATTTATGCATGGTTTCTTGTTTATGATATCGATTTTTGCCAGATTTATTGTCTTTTTCTTAAGTATTTATCCGACGGACAAAGGGCAAAAGGTCTTCTAGAATCGTCTTGTGGTAGTGTTCTTGGGGATAATGCCCCACATTATTAATTTTTATTAATTCGGCATTCGGTACAGAATCAGCAAACTTTTGTGCTACCTCTATAGGTAACCAAGGGTCAATCATTCCCCACTGAATCAGAATTGGCTGTTGCCATTCTTTAAATCCCGATTCTATTTCTGACATTGCTTGGTCTAGTTGCAAATTCCGCACAGTTGCGAGGAGACTTCGCCCCGCCGTGGAAGCTTTTAAAAATGGTTTGCGATAAATATCTAAATCTTTATCTTCGATGCGGTAACGACTACCACCTTCGAGAGTCCGATCAACTAAGAGGGGGTCTTGGGTCATCATTTCACCTGCCAATGGTAAACCCAGTTGTTTAATTTTCCAAGGCAATTTGGCAGTGGTGGAAATTGGTGTATTCAAAATAGCTATGTTAGCAATTTGTTCGGGATGGCGCAAGGCATATTGTAAGCCAACAGAACCTAAATATCCTTGAACAACTAACGAAAAACGTTCCAGTTCTAAAGCCTTGACAAATCCTTCCAAGGCAGTAATAAATTTATCCGGTGTGTATGCAAAGTCCCATTTTTCGGGCTGGGCAGAAAAACCATAACCAATCCAATCAGGTGCGATCGCTCTCGTTCCCTGACTCCCTAAAGCAGGCATAATATTCCGCCAGCTATAACTCTGTGATACTAAACCGTGTAGTAATACTACAGGCAGCAAATCAGTTCTGCCAATGGGTTCACACTCGCGATAAAACCATTCTAGAGAATCTACTTTGATTTTATGTTCTGTTAAAGACACACTATTTTCCTAATAAAACGTCAAACAATTTTAGATTTTGGATTTTAGATTTTGGATTGATTCCACTGATAAATCAGGAGGCTTGTATCATTAAGCAACTATTGGTCAAAGCACAAATATGAAAAACTATTTTTTATAATGCCCAGAAATAATCATCTCACGAATTGCGTCAGCTGTTGCTGGTGCTAGTAAAACACCATTGCGGTAGTGTCCAGTAGCTAAGAGAATATTGCTAAATCCTGGTAGTGGTTCAATCACTGGTGCGGGACGACCTTCAGGGCGGGGACGTAAACCCGACCAAGTGCGGATAATCTCGGCTGGGGCTAAATCTGGGCAAAAGGCGATCGCTTGCTGCCAAACTGTATCTAACAATTCTGGATTTGCTAGTATTTCATCTGCATTACTCGGAAACTCCACCGTTGCGCCTACCCAGTAATCACCGCCACCGAGAGGGACAACATGGACATCATTACCAGTAATCACCGGCTGAAAGTCAGAATTACCTAATGGTTGATCTAAATGTATATGTAATGCTTGCCCCAAAACCGGGCGGATATCCAGCATTTGGTTTAACTGTGCCGTTAGTGGTGTGGAACCCAACCCCGCAGCTACCACAATCCAATCGGCGGCAATTTTTCCCTCTGTCGTCTCGACTGAATGACATTGACTAATTGTATCAATTTCTGAGGTAGGGGTATCCATCCCCAAAACATTCACACCAAATTTGCAAGTTACCCCATTGTGCTGGGCAGCCTCAACTAAAGCTAAGGTCAAAGCAGTAGGATCTAGTTGGCGGTCTTGAGGAGAATAAACCGCGCCTGTAATTTTGGTGTGATCAACTTGAGGACAGAGATTTTTGAGTTTGGCTGTATCCCAAAGTTCCAATTCCCAGCCTTGAGAATGGCGAACTGCGGCGAGGTTTTCCCATCCGGCTACATTCTCTTCTGACCCGAAAAGACTGAGAATACCTTGGCGGTTAAACGGGATTTTGCGGTTTGTTACAGCTTCCAATTCCGGAATTAAGGTTTCATAGCGTTGAATGCTAGTTTGTCGCCGCCGCCAAGCCTGACCTTTGATTTTATGACTAATCACGCCCATTAAAACGCCCAGGGCTGCACCTGTGGAAGCTTGGGCGGGTAGTTGACGGTCGATGACTGTAATTTTTAAGTTTTTAACTAGGCTAAGTTCATAGGCGATCGCAGCCCCCACAACACCACAACCGATGATGACTACATGACTCATTGTTTTTTGGAGAATGTTTTTGAGATTAAACCACAAATACACATATGTTATCGGTGTTTAGCTGTGGTTCCTTTTTTCTCCAAGATGGCATTTTGCCAGAAGTTGATCAGTTATTGCGGTGGAATTTGGGGAAGATCAGTATTTGTCACTGGGAAAAATTCCTGCTTTTCAAAGCCAAAAATATTAGCTACCAGGGAGTTGGGAAAACTTTGAATTTTTTGATTATGAGCTTGTACTGCTTGGTTATAGCGCATCCGCTCAACAGCGAGGCGATTTTCAGTCCCCGTTAGCTCATACTGAAGATTAGTAAATAATTGGCTAGATTGCAATTGGGGATTAGCAACTGCATATTGACTAAAACGGTTAATTGCTTGATTAACTTGGACAACAGCATCAGCTTTTTGTTCAGGAGTGGCGGCTTGTAAATAAGCTTGACGCGATCGCACCAATAAAGCAACTAACTCTTGTTCTTGTTTGGCAAAAGCTTGTGTGACATTTACCAGACTGGGAATTACATCAGCACGTCGCTGGAGTTGATTTTCGACTTGCGCGCCGGCTGCATCCACTTTGTTATTGCTGCTTTGAATTGAGTTATAAGTCCAGCCAGTCCAAACAGCACATACTGCTACTATACCTGCGCCAATCATCAAGACTTGTTGACGAAATTTGGCTGACTGTTTTTCGGCTGCTTGTTTTTCCTGTTCTCGTTTTTTAACATCTTGAATTGCTTGCTGAATAAACTCCACAGGGATATCAACTTCCTTTCCTGCGGCTATTAACTCAGCAGAGGAGTAACCTTGAGTCTGTTCGGTATAATAGCGGGAAGCTAACTCCAACACCTCTGGCGCTACTTCTTCGGGAATCCTTTGTTCTTGATTGTTCATCATCTTTAGAAATCTCCACCAGCACCACCACCGCCGCTACTACCACCGCCAAAACCTCCACCACCACTATAACCACCACCACCATAACCACCACCACTGCTAGAAGAAGGAGGAGGTAAGCGGGGAATTGTTTTCTCGGTTTCCTGGTAATAATTACAATGGTGGCATTTATGCATCACCAGTTTTTTGCCCCCACGAGATCGAGTGGCTCGGTTGAGAATTTTATCAGTGCGAGTAACGGTATATTCTTTACAGTGAGGGCAGATGTCAAACTTATATAAAGTACTTTCCAGACCAATTAAATGAAATCCCCTACCAGTTGACTGCTGAGAGCAAGTGAGACATTGCCACCCCTCAAATTTGACACTACCTAACTTTAGTGCTGTTTGTTCCTTGACGTTGAGATGTGGTGCAACGCTTTTGAAATCTATGTTTTTCATGCGTTTCTTACACTCGATACAGCAAAAAACATAATAACCTTCTTTTCTTCTTGTCCTGTCTTCTGGATGTAAAAGAGTTCTCCGCGATCTTTCGTATATGAATCGGTTGAAAAAAAACAACCCTATGACTGATGCCTCTGTTATTCCTACCAAAAGTAAGAATACTAATAAATCCGATGAAACCCCAAAGCGATCAATAGTAGATTGAATGACTCTAGTAAATAATCCTGGGGGCTGAGAATCAGAACCTAAAACTACTATTAATGCTTTGGTTCCCGCCAGTGTCCCACCTGAGAAATCACCTTGTTTAAATCGCGGCGTAATTTTGCTATTGATTATGTTACCGACTTTGGCATCAGGTAAAATCGCCTCGACACCGTAACCAGTCTCAATTTCTACCCGGCGATCGCCTACTGAGATTAAGAATAATACACCATTATCTTCTCCTTGTTTCCCAATTCCCCAATGATTGAATAATTCCGTCGCAAAACTTTTGGGTGAAGGCGCTGGGGAAGTTGTGGGTACTGTGACTACAGCAATTTCTGTGCCATTTTTCGCCTCTAAATCAGCAATCATCTGATTAATTTGGGCTTTGGTATCCGCGCTGAGAATATCTGCCAGATCAGTTACCCAACCACCCGATACTTGTCGAGGATTCGGCACTTCTTCCACCTTTAAGGCGAGGCTAGACAACGGAGAAAGGACGATAGATGCTGAAAATATACCTAACAGAAAAATCCGCTTTGGTTTTAGGAAATTTAATTTCATCTTCTCCTCTCTCAGACATAATCTGTATTGACTCTTAATTAATGAATCAATTCATAAAGGAGGAATTACGGAAAATAATCGTTACCAACTCCCACCAGCACCGCCGCCACCGCTACTACCACCGCCAAAGCTGCCGCCACTACTACCACCGCCACTATAACCACCACCACTATAACCACCGCCACTATAACCACCGCCACCACTACCACCGCTAGATGGGGGAGGTAAAGGGGGAATTTTTTTCTCCATTTCGTGGTGATAAGTACAACAATGGCATTTATCGACAACCTGTTTGATTCCCGAAGTAAGTCGCGTGGGTCTTTCGATAACTTTCTCAGTGCGAATTATAGTCAATTCTTTACAATGGGGGCATTGTTGAAATCGAGATGAATTACTCTCAAGAGCAATTAAATTAAATCCCTTACCATTTGGTATTGGGCTACAATGGACACATTTCCACCCCTGAAATTTGACACTACGGATATTTTGTGCGGTTTTGTGCGGTTTTTTTAGATATGGCTCAATTATCGTTGCGTCTACTTTTTTCATCGGCCGTTGGCAATCACCACACAAAAAAAGGTAGGCGCGCTGTTTTTGACGTATATCCTCTTCTCGTACCAGGAACATTTTCTTAGGGATGAGCCGAGGGGATATAATCAGAAACATCACACTTCCTACTGCCAGTATTATATTCCCGGCTGTTTGAGCGAATACTCCCCAGTTCCAGCCATCGGCAGTAGTTTCTGTTGTAAATAGAGTAGCAGCTTGAGCCGGGTCAGAACCTAAAACCAATACCAGCGCTTTGGTTCCCGCCAGTGTCCCACCTGCAAAATCACCTTTTTTAAATTCTGGGATAATTTGGCTATTGATTATGTTGCCGACTCTGGCATCAGGTAATATCGCCTCAACACCGTAACCAGTTTCAATTTCTACCCGGCGATCGCCTACTGAAATTAAGAATAATACACCATTATCTTCTCCTTGTTTACCAATTCCCCAATGATTGAATAATTCGGTTGCAAAACTTTTGGGCGAAGTTGCTGGGGAAGTTGTGGGTACTGTGACCACAGCAATTTCTGTCCCTTTTTTAGCTTCTAAATCAGAAATCATCTGATTAATTTGGGCTTCTGTATCATCGCTGAGAATATCTGCCAGATCAGTTACCCAACCACCCGATACTTGTCGAGGATTCGGCACTTCTTCCACCTTTAAGGCGAGGCTAGACAACGGAGAAAAAACTATGGATGCTGAAAATATACCTAGAAAAAAAATCCGTTTTGGTTTGAGAAAATTTAATTTCATCTTCTCCTCTCTCAGACAAAAGTCTGGACTTACTCTCTATTAATTAATCAACTCATAGGCGAGGAATTACGGAAAAGTTGCCAAAACGCTGAATTTATAGTTCCCATAGGGTGCGGTCAGCATATACCGCCTTTTCCCAGATAATGCCCAAGAACGCCAAAAATTTGTGGAGTGTGCGTCAGTCATAAAATAAATTAGGGGCAGAGAGAAAAGTTAAAAAAGTTTCCCTCTACCCCTTGTAAGTGGTCGCCTAAGTTACTTATGCTTGCGAGTTTGTGTCAGGAAGCAGTTTAAAGAAATTATCAATGTCTTCGATAACTTCTTGGTAGTTACTCAAAGCAAGTTGGGTATCACTTGGTCCAGCCGCTTGATCGATTTTCACCAGGTGGTTAAGCAAATCTCGCGTTTTTTGCCGTGCTATGGGTTGGGTAGAAGGTAGGAGGTTGGGAATGATATAAGTCATGCTTGACCTAGCTTCTGTCATCGGGCCATGTATAAAATTGCTGACATCAATCCAATCCTGTGTTTTGATCAGGGTTTTCAGTTCTCCTGCGCGATCGCGCACAGCCTGAATTTTCGGAACGTATTCCCCAATTCGCTCCAGTTGAGTAGCTGTGTAAGTTGGAGGTGCAACTGTGACGCTAGGGCTACCACAACTAATGAGGAATGTAGCTAATAATACTAAAAGCAGAGAAAAAATCGAGCGGTGACGCGCCATAAACTGAATTTAATTTGTTTTGTGTATGCCAATTAACAGTGTAATTTTAGATCGCTGGGGTGATCTATGGTTCTAATTAACAAGGGATTTTTCGGAAAATTCTGGTTATTGGGGCTGATATTTTTGCTCATGGGCGTTGTTAGTGCGTATTTATGAAAAAATTAAGTATAATTACTCAAGATAACCAAGCTCAGTCTCAAAAGACTTAATCAGCAATTGTTGATCACCTTAATTGTGAGGAAAGCGTAATTTTAAATTTGCTAAATCTAAAAGGTATTGATAAGCTCCAAACACCAATATGATCAGCCTTCTGGCGGTTTTTCTGTCGTAACATTCCCCCTAGATCGGCAAAATATAGGAGTGTTTTTTCGTGAACGCATCTGAACAAGCAACAAACCTTGAACTCGCAAGCAAGATTGCTACGGTAGTGAATTTATTTAAATTCGAGTTTCCTGATGCTAAATCGGATCTCAAACCTTGGAAGAATGACCCAGAAACCAGGGAATTAATTGATCCAGATTCTATAGACATCGGCTTTCACTTTCCGGGAATCAGCAAATCTTGGCGCAGTCGCAGTATTTTGATTCAAATCCGCTTTTACCAAGATCCCATAAATCAGTCACGTCGTGCTATTGGTTTAGAAGTGGCTGGTTTTGACCATCGCGGTGAGGCTTGGCGATTGTCTACAGTGGATAACTGGAGTTTTGTCGGGATGTCTGAACCTTCGCCACAAGTCGGGGACAAACTCAAGCAGATTTGTCGGCACATTTTAGAGGTGTTTAATCAAGCCAGTGTTTAAATTTGTTTTAGAAAGTTCTCCCTAGCGCAGACAATTTCATGGGAGTGATGCGATCGCCAAACAACTCCTTCGGAGTATCGCACACAGCCTGAAAGGTGATAAATTCAAACCAATTGAACTTAATTAAAGGTACAGATCGACTCTGGTTCCACAGGACAGGTCTGGGGTGCAATCGGGTTATTCTTAATACCCAGAAGCTTTAAATTAGTCAGCGTCGATAATGGTTTGATATCGCTGATTTCATTGAAGTCGAGCGAGAGTTCGGTCAAATTAGTCAGCGCTGATAAAGTCTGGATATCCTTGATTTCATTGGAGTTAAGCGTAAGTTCAGTCAAATTAGTCAGCGCCGATAAAGGCTTGATATCGTTGATTTGATTGTCATCCAGCCAAAGTGTACTCAAATTAGTCAGCGCCGATAAAGGTTTGATATCGTTGATTTGATTGGAGTCGAGGGTGAGTGTAGTCAAATTAGTCAGCGCTGATAAAGGCTGGAGATCCCTGATTTGATTGGAGTCGAGCGAGAGTATAGTCAAATTAGTCAGCGCCGATAAAGGCTGGATAGCCCTGATTTGATTGTCATCCAGCCAGAGTGTAGTCAAATTAGTCAGCGCCGATAAAGGCTGGATAGCCCTGATTTGATTGGAGTCGAGGGTGAGATCAGTCAAATTAGTCAGCGCCG
Organism: Nodularia sp. LEGE 04288; assembly: GCF_963896525.1. Taxonomy (NCBI): domain Bacteria; kingdom Bacillati; phylum Cyanobacteriota; class Cyanophyceae; order Nostocales; family Nodulariaceae; genus Nodularia; species Nodularia sp. LEGE 04288. The sequence goes on along the minus strand of NZ_CAWQOY010000156.1, from coordinate 15,552 downwards.
ATAAAGGCTTGATATCGTTGATTTGATTGTCATCCATCCAGAGTGTAGTCAAATTAGTCAGCGCCGATAAAGGCTGGAGATTGCTGACTTTATTGGAGTCGAGGGTGAGATCAGTCAAATTAGTCAGCACCGATAAAGGCTGGAGATTGCTGACTTTATTGTCATTAAGCGAGAGTTCACTCAAATTAGTCAGCGCCGATAAAGGCTGGAGATCGCTGACTTTATTGTCATTAAGCGAGAGTTCAGTCAAATTAGTCAGCGCCGATAAAGGCTTGATATCGTTGATTTGATTAGACTGGAGCGTGAGTTCAGTCAAATTAGCCAGAGCCGATAAAGGTTGGATAGCCCTGAGTTGATTGTCATCCAGCCAGAGTGTAGTCAAATTAGTCAGCGCCGATAAAGGCTTGATATCGTTGATTTGATTGTCATCCAGCCAGAGTGTAGTCAAATTAGTCAGCGCCGATAAAGGCTGGAGATCGCTGATTTGATTGTTGATGAGCGTGAGTGTAGTCAAATTAGTCAGCGCCGATAAAGGCTGGAGATCGCTGATTTGATTGGAGTCGAGCGAGAGTATAGTCAAATTAGTTAGCGCCGATAAAGGCTGGAGATCGCTGATTTGATTGTCATCAAGGTCGATAACAGTCAGTTTGGTAAGCCTTTCGTTAGCCTGCGCGCAGTTTTGAGTATTAGCCTTTTCTAACAGGATCTCCACTGTATTTCTTGTTTCTGGAGATAACGTTGATTGCTGCTGACACCAATCGCTAAAGCTTTTAGCATTTACAGACCGAGCTATAGCAGTCTTTGTGTATGATGGCAAGTTAAAACTAATTATCAAACCAATTATTAAGGACAATTTGATTTTCATGAATTACTTTAATGTTTTGGGGTAGGACAAAAAAACTTGCAAATAAGAAAACCCGAAATTACTTCAGAGCAGGAGAAAGTGGAAGTGGGAGAATTGATTTCCCAGAAACCCCAAAAGCTCTAATTATTCGTAATTTTCTGGGTTGCAGCTACCATCGGCACAATAAACTGATTGATAAGTACTTCCACGCTTGCCAAAAAGAGTATAGCGGTTGTCGCGGATTTGTTCATAGAAGCGATCGCCTACCCACTTCATCCCAGGTAACGTCCGATAAGCTTCCACAAATAGACTTCCCATCGGCAATAACCGCCGAATTTCCTCAGCAGCCTCACTACCTTGCCAACGTCTGGAAGGTGCATTAGCATCAATTAAAATCATCCCCTGTTCGCAATCTTGGGGTGTAACTCCCCACTGTCTCAGTGTTTGCTTATCTTGCATCGGGGTGTAGCGAAACAGATTTCCTTGGTCTAGGTTTTCCAGCAACTGGACTAGGGTGACGCAGAGATTGCAGTTTCCGTCGTAGATCAAGTGGTAATTCATGAAATTGGTCTTTCTTTAGGTATAGTATAAAATTTACAATACCCTGACAAAAATAGTCAAATTAAACTGTCTTTCGTCTATAATTTTTTGTAATTAAATAATCTGCGCTTGCCTTTGTTAGTAGGAAATTAACCGCTATCAAGAACCATTATATTTGAGTGCTTTAATTGAGAATTTTTGGCTAATAATAAAGATTATAAATAAAGATAATAATTCATTTAGACATTAATGCCATCTGGCCAGAGGGAGTTACAAAAACTTATCGACTATCTGTAGACTGTTTGTGTCGCTCCCATTGAAGTAGAATCGTGACTAACAACAACACACTTACATCTCGTCTGTACCCTACCCGCATTGATATTCCTGCTGAAGTGCGAGTGCAAATCGTGGTAATTCTCAATCAGACCTTAGCAGCTACTTCGGATTTAAAAACCCAAGCCAAGCAAGCCCACTGGAACGTTAAGGGTACTGACTTCTTTCAGCTGCATGAATTATTTGATGAACTGGCGGGGGAATTAGAACAGTATGTTGATATGGTCGCGGAACGTGTCACCGCTTTAGGTGGTTATGCTTTAGGAACAGCGCGCGCTGCGGCGAGTAATTCCATTTTGCCAGAATATCCCTTCGATATTTTAGAAGGTAAAGATCATGTCGCAGCTTTGGCAGATCGCTTTGCAGCCTATGGCAAACATATCAGAGATGCGATCGCTAAAACCGATGACTTAGGCGATGCTGATACAGCCGACCTCTACACCGAAATTTCCCGCACCATTGACAAACGACTCTGGTTCTTAGATGCTCATCTGCAAGTAGCAGAAATCAAGGGTGAGAATGGTAAAGCGGGTACGACTCAAAAAACAGCCGTTCTCAGATAAGCATTTTTGTTTTCCAGCCCAATAGTATCTTTTTGGTAAGTACGTCACTTTTAAGTGCGTACTTTTCATTTTATCTGTATGTATTCTATTATTTAGATAGTTCAAAATTCTACAAATTAAACAATCAAAACCAGTAAAAATATTGTTGTTTTGATTAAAAAAATTCATAGCAACGAGGTAATCTGATGTCTCAAAACACAATTAACTATTTAATTCATGATAGAAACGCTCGTGGTCATGCTGAGTTTGGCTGGCTCGATAGTTATCATACATTTTCCTTTGGTAGTTTTTACGATCGCGATCGCATGGGATTTCGTACTCTGCGGGTAATCAACGATGACCGCATCGCCCCTGGTGGTGGATTTCCGCGCCACAGTCACCGCGATATGGAAATTCTCACCTATGTCCTATCAGGTGCAGTTGAGCATAAAGACAGCTTGGGTACTGGTTCCATAATTCGTCCTGGTGATGCACAGATAATGAGTGCGGGAACTGGAATCGCTCACAGTGAATTTAATCCTTCGCAAACTGAGCCACTGCACTTGCTGCAAATTTGGATTTTACCAGACAAGCAAGGAATAGCACCCAGATATGAACAAAAATCATTTCCTCTCGAAGAAAAGCGCGGTCAACTACGCTTAATTGCGGCTAAAGATGGGCGTGATGGTGCGGTAACAATTCACCAAGATGTTGATTTGTATGCGTCTATTTTAGAGGCTGGTGATGTTGTGAATTATCAAGTTAAACCTGATCGTTATGCGTGGTTACAAATAGCTCAAGGTGTCGCAACTTTGAATGGTGAGGAACTCAGAGCCGGTGATGGTGTGCAAATTAGTGGTGAAGAAAAACTGCAAATCAGTACCGACATTAGCACAGAGTTTTTACTTTTTGATTTGGGTTAATCAAGTTTAGGGATTAAGGATTTCCCAAAAATTGTCCAAAATTGTAGGGTGGGTTAGCGACAGCGTAACCCACCATTATCTATTAAACTACACAAAGACAAACTTGAGTAATTTGCTATATTTCAATCTTTATTTATAAACAAAAATTAAGTCTAAACTATTTAAGCAATTTCATAGTAAATCTTGGTTTCTTTTCAAAGTCGCGCAAATGTTGGGTTTCTTTCCTCAACCCAACCTACGTAAACGTTGACTGTTAGGCTTGAATGAACTATATTGGGATTTAATTAATATTAAATTTATTTTAGAAATTTTATGAACTATCTGCCATGAAATAAGTGTTTAGAGCAATTTAAGCTTTTTCATGAGATGTGTGTATGTCAATCAATAAAAATAATAATTTTAAAATAATTCTTCAAACTTGGAATTTAGAAAATAAAGGGTGGCACAATCCTTTAAATATTAAATCCTGTGGATTCAGCACTTCAAAATCATGGATAAATAATAATAAAAATTGGGGATTAGTTTTTTGCATTGTAAAAGGTAAAAGAGAATCTTACTATAGAAATGGGTTTTCTAACTGTGAGCAACTTCCATTGACAAATAAGAATATTTATATACTTTGGCAAAGTTTTCGTATTGGCGAAGTAGAGCTTTGTGGAGGTGGAAACGATAGCTTTTATTATGTACACCCAAAAGAAGGCACATCTACAATATTTGACGAATACGCCATTATTTTAGATCAAATTCCAGGCTTTGAAATCTTTGAACGCAAATATATGAGAACTGGAATGACAAACATAGCCAATGATGAAACAGGTATAACGAGAGAATTGCTCAGATTAAGTAAAGAATTACCTTTGTATCCTGGTTTTTAATATGCAATTATATTGGTTTGGAGTTTTTAAGTTTTCTTAACTTCAATTTTTGCTTGAGTTTCTGCTTTATTTACGGCAACAGTTTTATTGGGCTGATACAATTGTTGCCGGGAAAGTTTCGAGTAAACACTATAACAGCCTTGAGAAACGCTAAACTGCAAGATATCTTCAAAAGGCTTAATTTTTCCTGACCAATCCCCAGTCTCCATTTAGCTACACTAGAAATTAACCTAAAAATATTCTAGGAGCAGCAGAGACAGAATGTCTAAAAAGCGGAATTCACCAGACCCAATTGAGCTTTTTCCCTCCCAAACTCCCCATAACTCAGAAAACTGGCAGGAGAGAGTGGCGCAGGTGGGGTATCGCTTTAACCGACAGTATCAAAAGCAAGACTTAGAATTACCAGCAGAAGTACAGGAAATGCCCATCTATCAAGAATGGGTGACTGGTCTGTTGTCTGGGAAAATTGCCTCTCCATTTTGGGAAATTGCTCAACCGAAAAAAAACCAGCACTGTTTGGATATTGGCTGTGGTGTTAGCTTTTTAATCTATCCTTGGCGGGATTGGTTGGCATACTTTTATGGTCAAGAAATTAGCACCGTGGCACGGGATACCCTCAATTCTCGTGGTTCGCAATTGAATTCTAAGCTGTTCAAAGGTGTGGAGTTGGGGCCAGCCCATCAATTAAACTACTCCGCAGACCAGTTTGATTTAGCGATCGCCACAGGATTTAGCTGCTATTTTCCCCTAAAATACTGGAGTGCTGTCTTAGCAGAAGTCAAGCGCGTCTTGAAACCAGATGGACATTTTGTGTTTGACATCCTCAATCCAGAACATCCCTTAGCAGAAGATTGGGCAGTTTTGGAAACATATCTGGGTGCTGAAGTATTTCTAGAACCTGTGGCTGAGTGGGAAAAAATGCTCAAAGCTAATGGTGCAAAAGTAGTGGCGAAACAATCAGGAGAATTAGTTGATTTATATAAAGTCAAGTTTTAACAAATTCTCTAACTTTGAGAACATAACTCTAGGCTGAGGACTTAAGTATTGATCTTGAGAAGAATGAGGTCAGGTAGTAATCCATTGTGGATTATTGAGATCCACTCAACACAGGAGTTTCTTATGGCTGATGCAACCCGAAACGTTGACATAGACAGCACCATCTCTGCCTTGCAAAGAGACCTCACATCCATCCCTACCGATCAGGCGATCGCTATTATCAATACTTGGCAACAACAACTCTCAGGAACTGACCTGGCTGAAGACTTGGGGGAACTGAAAGAGGCGATCGCCAGTGGCGATACTGCATCCATTGCGGAAATTCTGGTCGATTTGGGCGAAGACACTCAAAACGCAGCTGCTAACGCTACTGGTGATGTAGCAACAAAGGTGCAACGACTGGGAGAAATGCTATCTCAAGCGGGTAATTCTTTGGAGTAATTTTTAATCTCCCACTGCCTAACCGGGTTAATAATAATTGTAAAGAAACCTCACCGCGCCTTTGACTTTGATCAAAGTCTTCCCTCTTCTTATTAAGGAGAGGGCTTGGGGGTGAGGTTCTATATTTTATTAAATCCGCATTCCTAAATTATTAGTCGTAACTGATAATAATTAAGTTATTAGTTTTGGCAGAAATGTATGGAGTACGACTTTAAAACCCTGGCTGCACTTTATAAACACGCCCTCCTCAATGACGTACTTCCATTTTGGGAAAAAAACTCACTCGATTGGCAGCATGGCGGTTATTTTACCTGTCTTGACCGTGAGGGTCAGGTCTACGACACAGACAAATTTATCTGGTTGCAAAATCGCCAAATCTGGACTTTTTCTATGCTGTACAACCAGCTAGAAAAGCGGGAAACATGGTTAAAAATTGCTAAAAATGGGGCTGATTTTCTCGCCCAACATGGCAGAGATGCCGAAGGTAATTGGTATTTTTCCCTCACTCGTGAAGGTCAGCCACTAGTAGAACCTTACAATATATTTTCTGATTGCTTTGCCGCGATGGCATTTAGCCAATATGCCTTGGCTTCTGGAGAAGATTGGGCGAAGGACGTAGCAATGCAAGCTTACAATAATGTTTTGCGCCGCAAAGATCATCCTAAAGGTAAATATAATAAGACCTATCCCGGTACACGCCCGATGAAATCCTTGGCTGTACCGATGATTTTAGCCAATCTCACCCTAGAAATGGAATGGCTGCTACCCAGTGAAACCCTTGAAAATGTCCTGGCTAGCACTGTTCAAGAAGTAATGACGGATTTTCTCGACCAAGAACGGGGGCTGATGTATGAAAATGTCGCCCCTGATGGTTCCCACATTGATTGCTTTGAAGGGCGGTTAATTAATCCTGGTCATGGTATCGAAGCCATGTGGTTTATTATGGATATCGCCAACCGCACAAAGGATACTCAGACGATTAATCAAGCCGTTGATGTGGTGCTAAATATCCTCAATTTTGCCTGGGATAGTGAGTACGGCGGATTATATTACTTTATGGATGCAAATGGTCATCCTCCCCAGCAATTGGAATGGGATCAGAAATTGTGGTGGGTGCATTTAGAATCTTTAGTCGCATTAGCGATCGCTTATCGTTTGACTGGGCGTGATGTCTGTTGGGAATGGTATCAAAAAATGCACGATTATACTTGGTCACACTTTGCCGATCCAGAATATGGCGAGTGGTTCGGTTATCTCAATCGCCGTGGGGAAGTATTGTTAAATCTCAAAGGTGGTAAATGGAAGGGCTGTTTTCATGTACCCCGTGCATTATATCTTTGCTGGCAGCAGTTTGAGGCGTTGGCTTTAAAGTCAGTTTAATTTCTGCTGGGAAGCTAAAGTAAAAACAGACCGATTCTGCATAAATTTGTTATGAATGTCGTCAAACCTAAGCGATTCACTATAGACGAGTATCATCGGCTGATTGAACTTGGTTTACTTACGGAAGGCGAGCGCATTGAATTGATTAGAGGAGAACTGATGCAAATGACGGCAAAAGGCAGAGTGCATACAGTGTGTAGTTCTATCTTATGTCGCCAACTGGATCGGTTATTAGGCGATCTCGCAGTCATCCGTGGACAAGATCCCATTACCCTATCCAATCAAAGTGAACCTGAGCCTGATATCGTCATTGCTAGAGGCAAAGATGAGGATTATTTGGTTCATCATCCCTATCCTGAAGACATTCTGTTAGTTATCGAAATTTCTGATTCTACATTGACCTATGACCAAACAAAAAAGCTATCTCTATATGCAGAAGCCGGAATTATTGATTATTGGATTGTAAATTTGCCCGCTCGTCAACTGGAGCGATACAATCAACCTTATCAAAATGCTCAAAAGAATTTTAGCTATCTCAGCCAGCAGATTTCTCTATCTCACCAATCAGTCCCAATTCCTGGATTTGCAGATGTTTTATTGGATTTGAGTCGGATTTTTCCAGAGGATGCAACCGTTCATTTGAGGTGATTATGCGGTGGATAAAGTAGCAAAATATCAGGAATGTATTAAAACACTACTGACTCGTTATGCTAGTAATGATGTTTCAGATCAGGGCGTAGAAGTTCAACTCATCTTAGATACTGAGCATAACCATTATCAGTGGATGAATGTGGGTTGGCAGGAATTTAATCGTGTTTATCGATGCGTTATGCATTTGGACATTAAAGATGGCAAAATTTGGCTTCAGCAGAATTTAACTGATCAGAATCCGGCTGAGGAATTAGTTGAAATGGGAGTACCAAGAGAAGATATTGTCTTGGGTTTGCAACCTCCCTTCAAACGGCAGTACACAGATTATGGTGTTGCTTGAAACTTTGTGCGTTAGCGTAGCTGACCGTAGGTTTCGCCTGCAAAACTTGCAACAATTTAATACTGACCTGTAGTGAAACTTAGGCTACTATATCCCCTATTGCCTTTGTGCAGTGTCTGTGGGGAGTAGTGCAGGTCAATGAACATGACAACAGAGATCACTTTAATTGCTATAGCCGAACAATTCACGTCTCAAGGCCAGGTTACGGGTATTCAATCGTTAGGAAATGGTAATATTAATGACACTTTTCTGGTAACTCTGGATTCTTCAGAGAGAAAGCATTTTGTGCTGCAACGCATCAATACCCAGGTGTTTCGGCAGCCAGAACTGGTAATGCAGAATATGCAGATTTTAACAGATCATGTTTGCGTTCGGCAGAGCCGTGCCAAAGGCAATCGGCAAAGCCGCGCCGGAGGCGATCGCCTAAAACTTACCTCAGCCAATCGCCGCTGGGAGGTTCCCCGTGTGTTGTTAACTCAGGATACTCAAAATCTCTGGATAGACGAGAATAATGGCTACTGGCGGGCTATCAGCTTCGTGGAAAACGCCCAATCATTCGACACTTTGCCAGATATTTCATACGCTTCAGAAATTGGCTATGCCTTGGGAATGTTCCACAATCTGATCAGTGATTTACCCCCGGCAAAACTCGCTGATACTTTACCAGGATTTCATATTACACCAGTTTATCTTCAACAGTACGAGGACATACTGAAGAAAGCTGCCCCGCACACATCCCCAGAGGTTAATTATTGCTTACAATTTGTCACCGCTCACACCAGCTTTGCAAATATCTTAGAAGATGCCAAAGCTACAGGCAAACTACCGTTACGCCTCATGCACGGCGATCCTAAAATAAATAACGTCATGTTTGACATTGCTACACACAAAGCAATTAGCATCATCGACCTCGACACCGTAAAGCCTGGACTAGTACATTACGACATTGGCGACTGTTTGCGATCGGGTTGCAATCCGATGGGAGAAGAAACAGAAGAGTGGGAAAAGGTTTATTTTGATACAGATTTATGTCAGGGAATCTTACAGGGTTATCTTGATGTTGCTCAAGCTTTTCTGACCGAGAATGACTATAGCTACATTTATGCGGCGATTCGTCTGATTACCTTTGAGTTAGGGCTGAGATTTTTGACTGACTATTTAGCTGGGGATGTCTACTTCAAAGTTAAGTATCCAGAACACAACTTAGCCAGGGCGTTAGTTCAGTTTAAGCTGACTGAAAGTATCGAATCTCAAGAAACCAAGATTCGCCAAATTATCCAAGATTTGAAATGACAAATCAGACATTTTCCCTAAAACCTTTTCCCTCTGAGGAATCTCTACCTAATTTGCAAATTACAGGTAGTATTGCTCGATTTGCAGATAAACTTAGCCTCAGCTACCACCTGAGCGGTGATTTAACACAAGTCGTTATTCCCCCGATATCAGATACACCAGTGCGATCGCATCAACTATGGGAAAATACTTGTTTTGAGTTTTTTATTGGTATCAAAGATTCTGCACAGTATTGGGAGTTTAACCTTTCCCCTGCCGGACATTGGAATGTTTATCATTTTGATGGATACCGTCAAGGAATGCAAGAGGAAACAGCTTTTAATATCCTCCCTTTTACTGTCCAGAAAGAATCGGATAGTTTAACACTGGTTTTGGATGTGGATTTGGGTAAAATCGCGGCGATAGAAGCAGAAGTTGAGGTTGCAATTACTACGGTAATTAAAGATAAAGCAAGTAATGTTACTTACTGGGCGTTAGTTCATTCAGGAGTAGAGGCTGATTTTCATCTGCGAGATAGTTTTATTATTGAGTTGTGAAAAGTATAGGAAATATTACGTTAAGTGGTCGTCTATTTTGTTGATAATTAGCTCAAACTAAAAAAATGTAATACCCAGAATATCCAGATCCCCGACTTCTCTAAGAAGTCGGGGATCTATATCAACGTTTTATGTTTAAGTGCTTTAGTTAAACGCTATGTTCGCCATTATCCAGTATTGTAGGAATCAGATAGCGATCGCACACTTTCAACTATTTTTCTAAATTCCCAGCGTGTAAACCGCACTCTTTCATTGTGGATTCTTCCCACCACCAGCGGCCTTCGCGTTCATGCTGGCTAGGTAACACAGGTCGAGTGCAAGGTTCGCAACCAATGCTGACAAAACCGCGTTCGTGCAACTTATTGTAAGGCACATTGAAAGCGCGGATGTATTCCCACACCCGTGTAGAAGACCAGTTTGCTAAGGGGTTAAATTTAATTAACTGATGGTCTGGGGTAGAAAAAGCAGTATCAACTTCAATTACAGGAATATGGTTGCGGGTACTAGGGCTTTGGTCTTTGCGCTGTCCGGTAATCCAAGCATCAAGGGTATTGAGTTTGCGGCGTAATGGTCTGACCTTGCGAACTCCGCAGCATTCCTTGTGACCATCTTGATAGAAACTAAACAAGCCCTTTTCTTCGACTAAAGCTTGGACTTCCGCAGCATCTGGGAATTGAACTTCTAATTTAATCCCATAATGTTCTCTCACCTGATCCAATAACTGATAAGTTTCTGGGTGCAAGCGTCCGGTGTCCAGTGTGAAAACACGGAAATCTTTAGTAATTTTTGAGGCGATATCAATCAGGACAACATCCTCAGCACCACTAAAGGAAATCGAGAGATTGTTAAAAGTCTCCAAGGCAAATTTAATAATTTCCCTGGGTGAACTTTGACTATATTCTGCTTCTAAGGCGGGAATATTTAAATTTGTTTGGGCGGCTACCATGTCTGTTCTCCTCTGGCTCACCCTAGATTTTACCAAATAGACGTGAGTTCAACCGAACTAAAAAACGGCAGCAGGAAGTCCATTGCAGTATTGAGTTGCAGAGATAATGCGATCGCTATAAATGAAGAAACTTGGCATATCTCTTGGCTAAGGCTGAATTAACTTTGCAGACTCCGCAGCCTATTTAAAATATCATCGCTGGTTTGGTCGCCGATGACACAAATGGTATTGTCAAATCTGCTGATGTCGTTGAGGATGCGATCGCTTAATTCTGGTGATTGTGAACCCATACCTTGATAAAACACTAAAACCACACGTTTGTCAGTTTCTAGCAAATCCCAATAAGTTTGAAGTTCCGTCATTGTCGTTGGTGTGCCATCTTCGCACTTCGGACAGCCAGCTTTGACGATTTCAGTGTAAATTTTAGATGCTGGGTGATTGGGGTCAATAAATTTGCTAGTGTCGATGCAGATGAGGTGGATGGTTTGACTGAGTAGGCGATCGCTGTTAATGGCAGCTTGCAGGTTTTGGGGTGTAAAAGTCTGGCTAGGCGAATCTAAATTTTCTGAGTCTTCCCCAGCGTGCCATGCTTGATAAAAATCTTGATAAGTCATATTTTGGGCGCAGTTCCATAAGAGGGAGTAATATTCCTGGAAGTTGTCAAAATTACTTTTATAAATTTCATCTGATAAACAATTCTTCAACACAGTGACAAGACTTGCCATGTGTTCTTTTGTCAAAATTCGCCCTAAGCTAGATGCCGCATAGTATTTGCTAGAGTCATCCACATTGGATCTGGCGAGCAAGTTCACCAAGGCATCAATGGCTGTTTTATTGCCAGAGCCAATTTCCCCTAAGCTAAATGCCGCTTCGCGTTTGGTAGAGTCATCCACATTGGAGTCGGCAATTAACTTCACCAAGGCATCAATGGCTGTTTTGTTGTCAGAGCCAATTTTCCCTAAGCTAAATACCGCGAGGCGTTTGGTAGCGTTATTCACATTGGAGTCGGTAATTAACTTCACCAAGGCATCAATGGCTGTTTGGTTGCCTGGGTCAACTTGCCCTAACCTAGATGCCGCGAGGCGTTTGGTAGCGTTATTCACATTGGAGTCGGTAATTAACTTCACCAAGGCATCAATGGCTGTTTGGTTGCCTGGGTCAACTTGCCCTAAGCTAAATGCCGCGAGGCGTTTGGTAGAGTTATTCACATTGGAGTCGGTAATTAACTTCACCAAGGCATCAATTGCTGTTTGGTTGCCTGGGTCAATTTCCCCTAAGCTAGATGCCGCGAGGCGTTTGGTAGAGTTATTCACATTGGAGTCGGTAATTAACTTCACCAAGGCATCAATTGCTGTTTGGTTGCCTGGGTCAATTTCCCCTAAGCTAAATGCCGCGAGGCGTTTGGTATGGTTATCCACATTGGAGTCGGCGATTAACTTCACCAAGGCATCAATGGCTGTTTGGTTGCCAGAGCCAATTTTCCCTAAGCTAGATGCCGCTAGGCATCTAGTATCGTAATCCACATTGGAGTCGGCGATTAACTTCACCAAGGCATCAATGGCTGTTTGGTTGCCTGGGTCAATTTCCCCTAAGCTAGATGCCGCGAGGCGTTTGGTAGAGTTATTCACATTGGAGTCGGCGATTAACTTCACCAAGGCATCAATGGCTGTTTGGTTGCCAGAGCCAATTTGCCCTAAGCTAGATGCCGCGAGGCGTTCGGTATCGTCGGTATCCACATTGGAGTCGATTAACTTCACCAAGGCATCAATGGCTGTTTGGTTGCCAGAGCCAATTTGCCCTAAGCTAGATGCCGCGAGGCGTTTGGTAGAGTCATCCACATTGGAGTCGGCGATTAACTTCACCAAGGCATCAATGGCTGTTTGGTTGCCAGAGCCAATTTGCCCTAAGCTAGATGCCGCGAGGCGTTTGGTAAAGTCATCCACATTGGAGTCGGTAATTAACTTCACCAAGGCATCAATGGCTGTTTGGTTGCCTGGGTCAATTTGCCCTAAGCTAGATGCCGCGAGGCATTTGGTAGAGTTATTCACATTGGAGTCGGCGATTAACTTCACCAAGGCATCAATGGCTGTTTGGTTGCCTGGGTCAATTTGCCCTAAGCTAGATGCCGCTAGGCGTTTGGTAGATTTATTCACATTGGAGTCGGCGATGAAGTTCACCAAGGCAACAATGGCTGTTGCGCGTTCTGTTTGTGGGAGTGCTGCTTTTGCTCCGTTTGCTATTGGGTAAATAAATGTCACCCATTGCTGTTTCGCAATATCGAACTGACCAAAGCCCCATATAAGGATTTGTTCAACTATTTCCTTTGCTTGGGAATATTTAAACTCTGTAATACCCGCAGCAGCAATAAAATAAGCTCTAAATTCATAATATCCATGTCTTACTTGATGGATATTGCTCCAATCTCCACATTGATCATCAAATTCCACCAACGCTTTAATAAATGCCTCTTTCTCTCTGGCCTCTACATTTTCTCTTCCCAACCACAGCAAAATTACTTCTTTCCACTGCGGTTCAAAAATGTGGTAAACACCTTGCGTAGGATTGTTGGGAATATGATTAAAAAACTCGCGCCAATTATTAACCTGTAACGCTGCAAAGTATTCCTGAAAGTTGGCATGAAAGAAAGCATAAACTTCTTCATCTGTTCCCGCTAACCTGTCTACTAAATTCAACCAACCGACATCACAAGCTAGTTTAAACAGCTTTTCACCCATTTCTTGCCGTGCTAAACTCCGCTTCAAGCGAAATCTAGCCGCACTATTAATACCTGCAAAAGCCAATTTACTTAAAGCATTATGTAATTCATACTTCAAATCATTAGAGTTATTCAGTTCAGTAATTTGTTCAGGTTTCCACTCATAGAAATAGTCGGTAAATCTCTCATAAAGCGCGGCTTTAGTTTCTGGTAATTCTCCTTGCTTGTCCAGATGGAAAGTTTGACACAACAGCGCCAACCGCAAAGGATTTGTTACCAATTTACAGATTTTTTCATATTTAAATTCTTTTAATTTCGCCTTGAGTTCTTCACCACGCTGTTGCTTTTCAGCACAAGTAAACCATTGCTGAATGAAGTCGTCAATTTGCACTGGTTTAAACTCTTGGGTTTTATAGATGTCAAAACCTGTAAGTGTATTATTAACATTGGTATCCCAAACATTTAACCGACAAGTCAGCACCACCCGCACCTCTATGGGCAATTCTTTGAGTGCTTGATTAATTTTGGTTAATGCTTGGATGGGAGAAATTTCACCCATTTCATCTACACCATCTAACAGCAGCCAAACCCCTCCTTTGCGAAAACGTTCGATTAACTGATGTTCAATTTCTGGAGTGACGACAACTTCAACTAATTTCATGGCTTGAGTCAGCCAGATTTTGAGTAAATAGTCTTCAATAGTCTTTCCTTGCAAGTTAGCAAGAGATATAAAGATAGGTAAATCTTCAGATTTGTCTTTTTTAATAAAAGAGGCGATATTACTTAATAAAGTTGTCTTACCTGCACCTGGTTCTCCAATAATGGCAATATGCTTGTGATTTCCGGCTGGTTTTTGTCCAATCACTTCTTGAAGAAAGTTGTCATGTTCATAAGTTTTGACAATGACTTCTTTATCTAATGCATAGGGATTTTCTTGTTCTCGCTGTTCGTGTTCACTTCGGCGTTGCTGCTGTTTGCGTTCCACCAGTCCTAAAGGAACATAAACATTGACTTCAAAACCTGTCTCTGTGGCTTTGTGTCTGAGTTGTGCATCTTCTAAGTTTTTGTGGCAAATATCGCGCCAGTCAATGCTTGTATCTGTGATTGGGGTAGTCTGAGAAGTTGCTTTTGTCTTGGGGTGTTCGTTCCACTTCTGCTTCACCACCTGCAAATTCTCTTCCTTTGATGCAGTTTGATGTTTCAGCGTCAGCGTAAATTTCCAATAACCTTGATTCTTTCTGGTATTTCTGCCATCTTCGTTCAACAGTCCCAATTCTCTGAGACTGTCGAGAAAATACTGCACTTCCTGCAATTGTTTTTCTGGCTGACTGCTACCAGATTCTTTTTGGCGCTGAGGCAGTTTTAAGGTTTTACCTACCGTTGTCAGAAGGTTGAGTAAGTTTTCCTTCTTTGTGCCAACTTCAACTGTTCTAGCTATTTTTCCTCGTGTCGATTTAGTTTCGTATCCTGTAACGCGCAGTTTATCAGCTTCCCACTGAACAGAAAGCGGGGGTTTTGGTTGTAAGTTTTCAGGTTGCTGTTCAGACAGTTGCATTAAAGCTTCCACCAAAATCAGCACATTCTCCAAAAGCGATTCATCCCAACGAATATTCCTTGGCATTTATAAAGACAATCTTAAGAAACTAGCATTACCCAAACAAATAAGTTTCCCCAAGCTGCAAACCTAAGTGATACAAGCATTATAGACATTGCATGGGTAACGTGTATGGGGAAATACCCAAAAAAATAATTCACCTAGTCAACCACATAGGTGAATCAAATGTCAGCTAAGAAATCTACTTCCCGCCGCAATCAAAAATTAATCGCTGTGTTGCTGAGTTTAAAAGTTCTACTAGCTGGTATCCAAGCCACAGACCGCATTCAACAAGGTGACTCGGTGACAGAAACGCTGATTTGGCTAATTAGCCAGTGCATCCCCGTACTGCAACAGATTAGCCGCCAGGAGGATGAAGAGAAAGAAGGCGATCGCCTACGCCCGGCTGGAAGCAATTCTACCAAAGAATAAGCTCAATTCCAAATTGCAAATAGCGATCGCGCAATGCCTGTCCAGTTGAGCAAATTCATATCTGGCGGGCTTTTTGCTTTTCTTTAACCGTCGAACTATAGCCTTTCCTCATCACATCAGCTATATCATAGCCCCCTCCTCGCTTGCGGGGAGGGGGTTGGGGGTGGGGT
>NZ_CAWQOY010000155.1:0-28300 GCF_963896525.1 Nodularia sp. LEGE 04288 | reverse complement strand
CACCCAGAATTGGGGGTTAGGGGGCGATTCGATCACTTGTGTGTACACGGTAGCCTCGCTTGCGGGGAGGGGCTAGGGGTGGGGTCGAAATAATATGCAGCCTCACAAATAATTGGTATTACTTTGCGTTACCTCCTCTAAGAAACGCTACGCGAATGCGCCCTTTTACACAAAGTGCTAGTTAAGAACCCAACATTTGCAAATTATGTAAAGTCGCATATAGTCCCTCTTGCTGTAACAATTGCTCATGACTACCTTGTTCGATTAATTCACCTCGCTTCAACACAAAAATGCGATTCACATTGCGAATTGTAGATAGACGGTGAGCAATAATAATCGCAGTCCGTTTCACCAAAAGTTTGTTTAATGCCTCTTGTACTAAAGTTTCTGTACTCACATCTAAACTAGCAGTAGCTTCATCCAGCACCAAAATTTGCGGATTACGAATTGCTGCACGCGCAAAGGCTAAAAGTTGCTTTTGACCACTAGAAATATTTGTTCCTCTTTGTCGTAGTTGAGTATTGTAACCTTGGGGTAATTGTTCAATAAACTCGGCAATATTTGTTTTACTAGCAGCTTGTTGAATTTCTGCCAGGGTGTAATCATCTCCTAAAGTGATATTGCTTTTGACATCACCAGCAAACAAAAAGCCTTCTTGCAAAATTACTGCCATATAGCGCCGTAAGTCTGCTTGTGGTAACTCCCGGATATCTACTCCATCGACTAAAATGCGTCCTTTGGTGGGTTCATAAAGACGGCACAAAAGCCGAATAATCGAACTTTTTCCTGCTCCGGTGGGACCGACTAAGGCTACTTTTTCACCTGGATGAATCACAAAGTCTAAATCTTTAATGACATAATCATCGTCTTTGTAGGCAAACCAGACGTGTTCAAAGCGAATTTCTCCTAAGTCTGGAGTAGGCTCGAAGTCTTGCGATTCCATACTAGTAGCTATATTCTTCATATAGTCCAAATTGGAATCTAATATGGAAAGGCGAGGATTACTACCATCACGGATTTCTATAGGTTCATCCAAAATGTCAGTAATGCGTTCAATGGCGGTAAAACCAGCTTGAATGACGGTGAATTTTTCGGCAAAATCTCTTAAAGGGTCAAATAATCGCTGGGCATATAAGATAAATGCAGCTAAAACCCCGAAGGTCAGGGCTTGATCTAAAAGTAACCAACCACCTAGTAAAAGTACTCCAGCGATCGCAATTAGTCCGATCCATTCCAAAGTGGCTGAAACAGCCGAATCATAAAGAATAGTTTGATCTACTTGGTTGGTGTAGCGTTTGTTGGCTTTGCGAAACAAGTTAGCATTATATCTTTCTCGTCGGAATAACTGTACTATATTCATCCCAACTACATTTTCTTGTAACTGGGAATTTAAATTAGAAAGTTCTTCCCGTGCTTTGGAATTGGCTTTGCGGTACTGTTGCTGAAAATAAATAATTAACCAGGTAATTGGCAGCAGGATCACCAGTAGCAAGCAAGCGAGTTTCCATTCAATGGAAAGCATGATCCCGATAATCACCAGCATGGTCAACACATTGGACACAATGCCGATCGCCCCAGTGGAAAATACATCTCCCAATACTTCTACATCGCTGGTGAGTCGAGTAATTAATTTACCTATGGGTGTGCGGTCAAAAAAACGCACCGCTAAAGATGTCACATGATGAAATAAATCCTGGCGAATTGCTGCTGTGATTTTTTGCCCTAGCTTCTGGAGTAGATAACCCTGAAAACCAGTTAATACCAGGCGGATCACAATGGAAATCAGGATTAATACTTGCAGGATATTTAACCCCTGCGACAAGGGGCGATTCCTGAGAAATTCATAGGTGCTGGGTTCATCGCGAATCAGAGAAATCACCTGTCCAATCAGCAGTGGTTGGACTGCGTTGGCTAATGCTATGGGTATAAGTAGCACTAGTGCTAGTGTCAACAGTCGTCCACTGCGACGGGCATAAGGCAATAGTCGTAAAAATAACCGCCAGTCATTGCTATTCGCGCGGTTATCTGTGTCGGATTTGTTTAAAGATTGGTAGCTGCTCATAGTAAGAGCATTATATTATTAATTTTTTCAATGGGAAAAACACGTTTCTTTAATGTAGCAAAGTGGGGAGTGGGGAATGGGGAATATTAAAGGCGACAACCCAAACTATCGCTAATTTCCGGAAAACTAATGAGTTTTAATTGTTCAGGGTGGGACATAAACTGTTTTGCGGCAATTAATCCGGCGATACTCCAAGTTTGATACAGCCTTGCTTCTTTGCCAATGAGACGACCGTTTTTACCATCGTAATATTCCGGATATTTATCGTTAATTAACCGCTTTTCGACAATGGCGATCGCCTTTTCGGCTAGTTCTGGGCGACCGATTTGTTGAGCAGCCGCCACAAATAACCAAAGTAAAACCGGCCAGTTACCGCCATTATGATAAGACCAAGCCCTATTTTTCTGGTCACATCCCGTAATCATCCGCCACTCTGCACCTTCTAAAGCGGGATAGCAGATTTTAACAGGCATATAACCCATTAAATCGTGCCAACGTTCAGCAAATAAATTCATGATGCTTTCAGATTCGGCATCGTTGGCTAAGGAAGACAAAATAGCCATGAGATTTCCCAGGGCAAAAAACCGAAAATCCATCCTTCCTGGCCCCAAATTTCCTGCTAAATAGCCTCCGTCTTCGGGTAACCACTCGGTTAACCAATGGGGAATTGATTCTGGGTAAATGTTGAACTTGTTAGCTACTTCTTTACCAAACTCATCATCTTTATAGCGATAAATTTCGCTCAATCGCTGGAGGTCTATCCAGTAATAATTGCGGACGTGATATTTCAATGCACCCAATCGCCCAGTTAGTTTACTGATGTAGCCATCACCATCTTCATCTGGTAACAGCAATTCACGAGATGCCATGAGAGCGGAGTAAAATAATACTTGAATTTCCAGTGGATGTTCGTAAACTCCCATGCGCCGATCAATCATAAACGCGCCATCGGGAACCAACATTGTGGGGTACATGGAAAACCGATGCACCAAACAAAGATCCAAAATCAACTTGATTCCTTCCTGAAATTCTGGCTGACGCGCCAGTTCCACATCGCCTGTAGCCTTTCCATAAGCCCGGAGGAGGATAATCCACCACATACAGGAGTCAATCGGGGGAACACGAGCGATCGCGTGTTCACCAAAATCAGCCACTAAAAATTCCTGATCACCGTTGTGTTCTACTTTAAAACTAGCAGGCATTAATCCTGCGCCTGGTTCAAAGCAGTCCATTTGCTTTTCATGACTTTGTAATTTCAGTGTTTCTACTAAGAAGTTGCGGACAATTTCCGGTTTACCCGCCATGAGAAACACCAAAGCCGAAGAGACAAAATCACGGAAAAAGCACTGGTCATAATTGAGTGCATCTAACTCCGGATCGTGGGCGGCTACAGTCCCAATGGGTTGACCTTTGTAATAAATTATCGATTCTTCTAGAAGCTTCCAGGCTTGTGTATCTAGCGGATTATTTTGATCAATTGCGCGAGTCATAAAATTTGGAATTTGGGATTTTAGATTTTGGATTGACCCCACGGATCAACCCATAAAGAGCGATCGCACTTCCGCTTCCAGGATATCACCACCAAAATTTCTAGAGGTTTGGGCAGAAAGCGAACTCTGATTTGATATTCCAACGGTGACCATCATGTAGCAGCAGCGTTAAATTTTCCGCCATAAACTCAAAATCTAAGGAACGGTGGACAAATTCAGGCCAAGCAAGTCTAAAATTCTGCTTTGTCAAATCCCGAAACGCCACAGTCATATGGGGCGCAAAGGGACGAGTTTGAGATACTTGATCAATAATTTCTAAATTACTTTCGGCATAAGCCATTAAATCGGCTTGCAAAGTCAAAAGAGCTTGACTTTTTACTACATCTATGTAGATAACACGGGGAGGAAAAGCTGCATAACCCTTGAGTGTAATTGGTATTGACTCTCGTCCATGAGCAAACTCTCTCAGAGATGCTTCTAGCTGTGGGACATTAGCATCTGACCATTCAAAAGGGGGTTGCAGAGTAATATGAGGCGGCGACTTTTGCGCCCCAAGACTGGCATAATGATCAGCGAAGTGCTGCTTAATTTGGTTGGCGTAATCCTGAATATGCTGCGGTGGTAGAAGGGCGATGAAAAAACGGCTCATATAAGTTTATCTTGAACAGCGAAGCCTAAAGAATATTACAAATATATATACGATACAAAAAACCGAGAGGTCTCCCGCAAATGCCTTTATTTGTCAAGATTGAAGCAGGTAAAGTCGATAAACCCATTTTTGACCAATACGTACCCGCCCATAAAGCCTATGTTGAGGATTTGATTGCCAAAGGACACAAAGCCAGAACAGGCTATTGGGCAGAAGACAGGGGAGGAATGTTGATGTTTGAGGCGGCTTCTAGGGTTGAGGCAGAAGCAATTGTGGCTCTTGATCCATTGGTGCAGAACGGTTGTGTGAGTTATCAGCTTTATGAATGGAAAATTGTGGTTGAGTAATACACACTTACGGAATTTTTATGTTATACTGACATTAGACCTGGATCTGCGCGACTGTAACGCCCAAATCTTGTCAGAACCGGAAGGTAGCAGCAATACGGGATGCTTATAGTAGGCGTAGTCTCCGGGTCGCCCTATTTTGTTAGGAGCGCTCAGTAACAATGCCTGGTTTTGGAGATATTGTTCAAAAAGCTTTTTACCTCGGTGTCGGGTTAGCTTCTTACGCAGGTGAGAAAGCAGGAGGGAAGTTGGGCGAACTGCGATCGCAAGTCCAAAAACTGGCTGATGAAATGGTGGCAAAGGGCGAAATGAACACAGAAGAAGCCCGCCGTTTCGTCGAAGATATGATGAAGCAAGCGCAACAGCCGCCAAAATCCAGTGAAACACCGGAGAAATCTCCAGCTTCTGAACCCCGCCGCATTGAAATTTTAGAAGAAGATGAAGTGGGAACTGTCAAGGATTCCCCAACGTCAAAAGAGTCTTCAAAAAATAATGTTAACGACTTGCGCGAACAAGTTTTAAAACTGCAAAAAGAGTTACAAGACCTGCAACAAGACCAGTAAGCAGTTAGCGGCATCTAGGCATAGCCCTATGTGCAGAAACTTGATAAGATACATTGCCGAGGATGTAGAATAGTGCTGCAAGCCGGATAGCACTAAGCGTCCTGTTGATATCCGGTAAGGGCGTAGAATTTATGGAACAATGGCAAAAAGATTTAGCGGAAATGGTCGAAACCGTGGCTGATGAAGTAGAACGCTTTTTCTTAGGAATGAGTGAAATGGTAGATGTATTTTTTGAACTAACGGAAGAGTTTTCCGATCAGGTACAAAATTCTATTGCTACTGACATTGACCAGTATTTACAGGAACTGACGGACTCAAATTTGGAAATCTACTGGGAACTGGAAGACGTGATCGGAGATTCTGATCCTGGTTTTCCTTACGGGGTTGAACCTACTTTAGAAAAAAACCCTGCTTGTGTAGGTTGTGATCACTACCACGGTCAAGTATATGGTGGTAATCTATTAGTCTGTGGTATGCACCCTCATGGCTGGGATGATAAAAATTGTCCTGATTGGGAAAAGGAAAAGGAATAGGAGAGATTTTAAACGCAGAGGGGCGCTAAGGTAAGCTGAGTTTTTGGGATTTAAAAAGTTATATATTTAAGAAAGTATGAGCAATTCTTCACCTGAGATCGTATCCCAGTCACAGCCTGAAATGAAGTATGGTGAACGTGAGATTACTGAGGGTAAGTTAATTACTTTTCCGAATCCGCGTGTGGGTAGGCGATATGATGTGAGTATTTCTTTACCGGAATTTACTTGTAAGTGTCCGTTTTCTGGTTATCCTGATTTTGCGACGATTTATATTACCTATATGCCTGATGAGCGTGTGGTAGAATTGAAGGCTTTGAAGCTGTATATTAATAGTTATCGCGATCGCTATATTTCTCACGAAGAATCTGCCAATCAAATTTTAGATGATTTTGTGGCTGCTTGTGACCCCTTAGAAGTGACAGTCAAGGCAGATTTTACTCCCCGTGGTAATGTCCATACAGTAGTAGAAGTGCGTCATCAGAAATAAATTTAAACGCCGAGGGCGCTGAGTCTTCAATTCTCCGCGTACCTCTGCGCTAACCTTGGCGTTAAACTCCAGCTTGAGAACTCAAACCATCTAAAATCTCTAAAACTTCTTGTTCAAAAGCAACTTGGGCGCGGTTAGTCTTACCACCAATATACAAGCGATCGCCTGTTTTTAATGCCCAAATTTGCGAGTGAGAGAAATAACTCATGGTTGCGCCTAACATTAATAAAGCAAATCCTGTATAAACCATCGGAATACCAGGATCAGATTTGATTTGTAAGCCAGTGCTTCCCAGAACATCGACAATTTTCAGATTCACGCCATTGACTTTGGCTGACATTCCAGTGCGTACTGTGTCTACTAACTTCCCGGCGGAATCATATATTAATACCATTCCTTGCAAGTCTTTGGCAATGACAGAAACGCCTTCACTCAAATCTGGTTTGGTGGGAATCCAACTTCCCCAAAGTCGTCCTTTACCATTGGTGTCTAATGCCGCCATTGGTAACTGAAATATGGGACTATTATTAAATTGGATGCGAACTGCGGAGATTCCCCAATCAGTTTGATAAAAAGTTACGCCATTATAGCGCAAAGGTTGGTTAACGAAAATCTTTTTATGGTCAACTTCCTCTCCCTGTTTATCCAAGACAGACATATCTGAATAAAATTGGTCGATTCCACCAGTGGGAGTGTAATCAATCCAAAAACGATTCACACGCACAGACCAATCTTTGAGGATTTGGAAATTTGCCCAGGGACCAGCATCTATAATATTCTTGACTTGAAATGTATCACCACTAGATATCATTTCTTGAGCCATAAAACCAGTCATCGCGCCGAGAATTCCCCCCAGCAGGATAGTTACAATCCCCACATGGACAATTATGGGACCGATACGTCCAACTAATCCCTTCCGCGCGTAGAGAATATTTTCTTTTTCTGGTTCTTGAAAGATTTTATAACGGCGATTTTGTAAGATTTTGTTTAGAGAATTGAGAGAACCGGTATCTAGTTCTGCACTCAAGGCTAATTTTTGGAATTTTCGGGGTTCTTCGTAATATTTCCAACGCCGGGCGGTCTTTAAGGCTGGTAACTGACGGGTGAATGTACAAGCTGTGAGACTCGTACCAAATAAAATTAGTAAACCGAGAAACCACCAAGTGCGATATACATGGTCTAACCCAATGACTTGAATTACCTTCCAAGTCAGGAAACCAAATAATGCTGGACTTTCGGGGTAGTTAGACTGATAATATGCAGGTGACTGACCTTGCTCAATGACCGTGCCACTGATGCTAAAAACAGCGATGATTAGTAAGAGTGCGATCGCTAGTCGTAAATTAGTCAGTACAGGTAAAATCTCCCTGCGTAAAAATCGCCCTGGTATTAACCACCAATTTAATTCTGTGGACGCGGAATTTTCTACAGTCATACAATTTTGGATTTTAGATTTTGGATTTTAGATTTTAGATTTATTCAACAGATGAATTTGGGGACTTGTAACACTAAGGAAGTATAGGACTTACGCACAAATTACGGAATAACGAACCACAGAGACGCAGAGGACACAGAGGAATAAGGGTTTGAGAGGATTTTTGCGTAAGTCCTGAAGTATTGTTAAAAACTTCCCAAGGGAAATCGAGAAATTAAAGAAAATACACCAAATGCGACTAATAGCACACCGCTAACTGGATTTATCCAACCAGACCACCGTCGCAGTTCCAGCAGCTTTTTAATCGAAGCCGTAAAAGTACCCGCTAAAATCAATGGTGCTACATACCCTGCTGTGTAGGATAGTAACAAAATAGCGCCGAGAATTAAATCTTGTGTACTCGCAACCCAACCCAGTAAACTAGCTAAAACAGGCGTGCTACAAGGAGATGCGACCAAGCCAAAAGTTAACCCCAAGGAATAAGAACGCACACCCGGCGGTAAATCTTGCGAAATCCAATTAGTTTCGCCCAGGGAGGGAAATTGTATAGGTAGGGCTTCTAATAAATTCAACCCCATGAGAATAGCGATAATACTGACGATAATTGGTAAGCCGATTCCCACTTGACCATAGACTTTTCCTACGAAAGCTGCTATAATTCCCAGCCCTGCGAGAGTAGTTGCTAAACCTAAAGCAAACCATGTAGACTGTGCGGCTGCTTGGAGACGACCTTTCGCTTCATAACCCCCGATGTAACCAATGGTAATTGGTAGCATGGACAGCATACAAGGGGTAAGACTGGTGAGTAAGCCGGCTGTAAAAATAATGCCAATACTGAGTAAGCTGAGGTGCGTTAGTTGGTTAGATACTAGGGTGTTGGCAAATTGTTCTAGTTCGTAGAGTCGTGTTTGTAGAGTCTCCAGCATGGGAATTTTTAAGCGGCAAATGCTTTTTATATTAACATTCTAGCTTATTTTGGGTTGATATTTAACCTTGCAACCAATCCTCTAATTTTAAATTAGGTATTCTTAATAAATCCGAATCATGAGAAACTAAAATAAGATTATGAATCATAGCTGTAGCTGCTATAAATACATCTGCATCTTGGATTGGCAAACCTCTGATTTTTAAATCAGCATGAATCTCAGTGGCTTTTTTGAAAATAGCCATATCATCTAATAGTAAAACAGGGTAGTCATTGCATAACTTCTCGAAATCAACTAACTTTCTACTAGCTTTTATCGCTAAAAGTCCCCTTTCAATCTCATAGTAAGTCATGCCGCTCATGAAAACTTTTTCACCTCGAATACGTATGTTATCTAGCGGTTTGATGACTTTGGGATTATTTTTTAAAATAGCAGACACAATGTTAGTATCTAGGAGATAATTCATCTTTTATCTACCTACGGCTTCATCAAATATTGCCATTTCTTCCGGTGTTAAATCATTTAGCATTCCTCCCACAGCATGGAGAACTAAAATACTATTAATTCTCTTAGTCAAATCCTCCTGATTAATTTGGTCTATATCTGGTGATGTATCGGCTTCACTAAACAGGGCAAAAATATAATTAGTTATCTGCTCTTTATCTAATCTTTCCTGATACCAACTGTTATTAGCAATCAAATGTTCTACAATTGCGGAAATGCGTTTAAAGGCTGGTTCTGTTTGAAAAGAGATATCTTGCATATTTCTACTCCATATTTTTTGAAGTGATAATATACCATTTTAGCAAAAATTGGTATTTTTGAGGTTTATGCTAATTTGACTATTGTCGTGAAACTGCTGTTTAATTATGAGTAGAATCCCCAAAATTGACCGTCAACGGGAACATCAAGCCAACGAGCGAACTTTTTTAGCATGGCTACGTACATCCATCTCATTGATTGGTTTTGGTTTTGCGATCGCGCGATTCGGTTTATTTATGCGACAATTAAATGTTGCCATTACACAACAAGAGCCTTCTGTCAACCCCATATTTAATTCCGAAAACTTGGGGATTGTGTTTGTAGTCTTTGGGATTGTAGCGATCGCCCTAGCAGCATGGCGGTACAATCAAGTATTCTGGGAAATTGAACGCGCCGATTATCGACCGCACCGTTTACCCGTATGGATTATGACCGGAGTCGTGATAATTCTCGGTATTCTCAGTCTTCCTTTACTCTTGTTGCGAAATACAGTTTCTCCGTCTCCCTCCTCCACACCCAACCAACCACAGTCGCGCCATTTTGATTAAACCTTCAGCGAACCTCTGCGCTTACCTTGGCGAACCTCTGCGTTTAAAAAACACTCATCCCCCCACCCCATAAACCAGAAAAAAACACCTCAAACCCGCATCAACAAAAGCCGATAAATAATGAGTACATAACTAATATTAAATAGATAGAAATACTTCCCAGACATAATATATAAAAACTGCCTACTAATTAATATATTTAATTTTATTCCCACCACGCGACCGCTACAAACAAAGACACAAAAAACATGAACAAAACCTTTGCAACCATTGACGGGAATGAAGCTGTCGCCCGTGTTGCTTACAAATTAAATGAAGTAATTGCCATATATCCTATCACCCCCTCTTCAGCAATGGGTGAATGGGCAGATACTTGGTCAGCCGCAAATCAGCCCAACCTGTGGAATACAATACCCAGCGTTGTCCAGATGCAAAGTGAAGGAGGCGCTGCTGCTGCGGTACATGGCGCATTACAAACCGGTTCCCTGAGTACCACCTTCACAGCGTCCCAGGGGTTATTGTTGATGATTCCCAACCTCTACAAAATCGCCGGTGAACTAACTAGCGCCGTGGTTCATGTCGCCGCCCGTTCTCTAGCTACTCACGCCTTATCGATTTTCGGTGATCATAGTGATGTCATGGCATCCCGTGCTACAGGGTTTGCGTTGCTGTGTTCCGCTTCAGTCCAGGAAAGCCATGATTTTGCGCTGATTTCCCAAGCTGCTACTCTAGAAACTCGTGTATCATTTATGCACTTCTTTGATGGCTTTAGAACATCACATGAAGTCCAAAAAATCAAGTTATTGTCGGATGATCAATTGCGATCGCTTATCAATGAAAATCTAATTTTAGCTCATCGCGATCGCGCCCTCACTCCAGACCGTCCCCTCTTGCGGGGAACAGCCCAAAATCCTGATGTTTACTTCCAAGGACGTGAAGCGGCTAACTCCTACTACAACGCCACTCCCGCCATAGTCCAACGCCTCATGGATGAATTTGGGGAAATTACAGGGAGACATTACCAAATCTATGAATACCACGGCGCTACTGATGCCGAAAGGGTGATTATTCTCATGGGTTCCGGCTGTGAAACCGTCCACGAAACAGTCGATTATCTCAACACCCAAGGGGAAAAGGTGGGAGTGGTGAAAGTGCGACTCTATCGCCCCTTTGACGTAGAAAGATTTATTGCAGTCTTACCAAACAGTGTACAGGCGATCGCCGTTCTTGACCGCACCAAAGAACCAGGAAGCATCGGCGAACCCTTGTATTTAGATGTAGTCGCTGCTATTCATGAAGCAAATCCAAAAGACGCTCTCTACGAGACGCTGCGCGAACGCGGACTCGCTAACGCTGCGCTATCCAAAATCCAAAATCTAAAATCGGTTGTTGGTGGGCGTTATGGTCTTTCCTCCAAGGAATTCACCCCAGCAATGGTAAAAAGCATCTTTAATCATCTTGCCCAAGCACAACCGCGAAATCACTTTACTATCGGTATTAATGACGACATTACTCACACATCCCTCAGCTTTGACCCCAACTTTTCCACCGAACCAGATAACGTAATTCGGGCAATGTTCTATGGGTTAGGTTCCGATGGGACAGTGGGTGCTAATAAAAACTCGATTAAAATTATTGGCGAAGAAACCGACAATTACGCCCAAGGTTACTTTGTCTACGACTCCAAAAAATCTGGTTCAATGACAGTCTCTCACCTGCGCTTCGGTCCCCAGCCAATTCGTTCAACTTACCTGATTAATCAAGCTAACTTTATTGGTTGTCATCATTGGGGATTTCTAGAACGCATAGATATTTTGAAAGCGGCGATTTCTGGGGCCACTTTACTGTTAAATAGTCCTCATGATGCGGATACCGTCTGGGAATATTTACCCCCAAAAGTACAGCAACAAATTATCGAGAAAAAACTGAAATTCTTTGTAATTAATGCTAACCAAGTCGCCCGTGAAAGTGGTATGGGTGGCAGAATTAACACTATTATGCAGGTGTGCTTTTTCGCTTTAGCAGGTGTTTTACCGCAAGCAGAAGCAATTACCAAAATTAAAAAAGCCATTGAAAAGACTTACGGTAAGAAAGGTGCAGAAGTTGTCCAGAAAAACTTGCAAGCAGTAGACAACACCCTGACTAACTTGCATAAAGTAGACATCCCACAAACAAGTCAAAAGTCAAAAGTCAAAAGTCAAAAGTCACAACTATTAGATAGTGCGCCGGAATTTGTGCGGGATGTCCTCAGTGAAATTATGGTATGGCATGGTGATGATTTACCCGTGAGTGCATTACCAGCCGATGGCACATTTCCCACAGGGACAGCGAAATGGGAAAAACGTAATGTTGCAGAAGAGATACCTGTATGGGAACCGGATGTCTGCGTTCAGTGTGGTAAGTGCGTCATGGTTTGTCCCCACGCTGCTATCCGCGCTAAGGCTTATCAACCAGATGAGTTAATCAATGCACCGACTAGCTTTAAATCAGTTAATACCAAAGATAAGAGTTTTAGCAATCAAAAATTTACGATTCAAGTCGCCCCAGAAGATTGTACAGGATGCGCTATCTGTGTAGATATTTGCCCGGCTAAAAATAAATCTCAGCCTTCGCAGAAAGCCATTAACATGGCGCAGCAGCTACCTTTGCGGGAACAAGAACGCCAAAACTGGGATTTCTTCTTGAGTTTACCCAATCCTGACCGACGACAGTTAAAACTCAACCAAATTCGCCAACAACAACTGCAAGAACCATTATTTGAATTTTCCGGTGCTTGTGCTGGTTGTGGAGAGACACCTTACTTAAAATTATTAACACAATTATTTGGCGATCGCTCTGTCATTGCCAATGCGACAGGTTGTTCTTCAATTTATGGCGGTAACCTCCCCACCACCCCTTGGACAACCAACACCGAAGGAAGAGGTCCCGCATGGTCAAATAGTTTATTTGAAGATAACGCCGAATTTGGTTTTGGCTATCGTTTATCCCTGGATAAACAAGCTGAGTTTGCGGCGGAATTATTGCAAACATTGGGGAGTAGGGAGTGGGGAGTAGGGAGTGGGGATATTTCTGATGAGTTGGTAAAATCTATCCTGAATGCTGAACAAAAATCTGAAGCCGATATCTGGGAACAACGGGAAAGGGTAAAATTACTCAAACAACAGTTAGATAAAATACTCACTTCTGAACCCAATCTAAAATCCCAAATCCAAAATTTAAAATCGATTGCTGATTATTTAGTGAAGAAAAGCGTCTGGATTGTCGGTGGTGACGGCTGGGCGTATGATATTGACTTTGGCGGTATTGACCATGTAATAGCCAGTGGTCGCAATGTGAATATCTTAGTCATGGATACAGAAGTATATTCTAATACGGGCGGTCAATCATCCAAAGCCACACCCAAAGCAGCAGTGGCGAAATTTGCCGCTAGTGGTAAACCCGCACCCAAGAAAGATTTAGGTTTAATGGCTATGACCTACGGAAATGTTTACGTAGCCAGTGTAGCTTTGGGTGCAAAAGATGAACATACCCTGAAGGCATTTTTGGAAGCTGAGGCTTTTGATGGACCTTCATTGATTATTGCTTACAGCCACTGCATCGCCCACGGTATCAACATGACTACAGGCATGAAACATCAGCAATCTCTGGTAGAATCAGGACGTTGGTTGTTGTATCGCCATAATCCAGAGTTACAAAATCAAGGTAAAAATCCTTTGCAATTGGATATGCGATCGCCTACGCAAACAGTAGAACAATCGATGTATCAAGAAAATCGCTTCAAGATGTTGACTAAGAGTAAGCCGGAAGTTGCTAAACATCTGTTAGCACAAGCGCAAGCTGAGGTGGATGCACGTTGGCAGATGTATCAATATTTTGCACAAAAGTAATATTTAATGGGTAATGGGTTTTTACCTATTACCTATAATAATTCATGATTCTCCAACAATTGATAAAATACGATTGTAGAGAGACGGATTAACCCAAAATTTAGCTGTATGGATTAAATCATCAAGGCTGGGTTTGACTAATGGAATTAATCCCTGACGTTTTGCCTCAATCAAAATACCTAAAATCCCAGTAATTTTTAAGCCGTATCCAACTGCTATTTTTCTGCCTAGTTGTTCATCGATAATCAACCACTCTGCGTTTAATTCTAAGGCTAAAGTGATTGCTGAAGACTCACCTGGATCTAATTTAGTTTTTAATGATTCTACTAAACTATTATCATTTATTGGTTGAACTTGAATCCAATTCAATGTCTTGACTTCTTTAGCTCCTGGTATAGAATCTCCCCATGCGGTTAATTCTTGAAAAACTGCTGATGGGATAATAATTTTTCCATAAAGTTGTTCTAATAAATCAAGTTTGCCTATAGCAGCTAAATTAGTAATAGGTGAGGTATTGCTAACTATTGGCATAATTATTCAATCATACCCAAATTTTGTAAATCAACTTCCAAGTCACTTTCATCATAATGAATAGTAATATTTCTCTGAGCTAATTCATTTTGAAATTGCAATAAAGGCATTTGAGCCAGTTGCGATGCTTTACCAATACTAATATTATTTTTTTGGAATAACAGAATAATCAATTCTAACATTAATTCTTGTTCTGATAATCCACTTGCTTGCACAATCTCATCAGAAATGACTAAACTCATGGTTATTTTCCCATAAATAGAGACTAAAACAATTATAATGCCTCGGCAATTGGATATGCGAATCGCCTACACAATCAGTAGAACAATCAATGTATCAAGAAAATCGTTTCAAAATGTTGACGAAGAGTAAGCCGGAAGTTGCTAAATGTCTCTTAGAACAAGCCCAAGCCGAAGTAGATGCACGTTGGCAGATGTATCAATATTTGGCAAAACGGTAATATTTAATGGGTGATGAAAATTGATACTCCACCCCCAGCCCCTCTCCGCAACGAGGGGATTTTTATTATCATCTCTCAAACTCTTTAACTCCGTGTCCTCTGTGTCTCTGTGGTTCGTTTTTTCTTAAATTATGCATAAAATTGTATAATAAATGAAATTTGCCCATAGCAGCTAAATTAGTAAGAGGTGAGGTATTGCTAACTATTGGCATAATTATTCAATCATACCAAAAAATTGATACTCTAACCCGCAAGCAGAGAGGAAAGTTTTAGCTTCAATTTTGTGGGTTTGCGGGGTTAATTTAATTAGCGAGAAAACAGACTTTACCTAATTAGCAATCACATTTTATGATCAATCTGAAAAAATTTCTAAAAATTGCGTAGCTGTAATAATATCAACTCCTCTAAAGGGATGAAGTTCTAATAAATCTTTATCTCCTGTAATGATATGAGTTGCATTACCATTAATAGCAACCTCAAGAAATTTGTCATCTTTTGGATCTCTACACTCTTTGATGATCTGATTTATTTCAATTTCTTCTGATTCAAATTTGAATTTAGCTAAAAATTGAGTACGAATACTCATAGAAATATATTTATCTAATTTTGAACGATTGAAAATTTCTTGTATTTCTTGAAAAGTCGCATTTGAAAACAAAATTATTCCTAAGCTTTTGGCTTTTTTAAATGCCATATCTGGAATAGATGACTTAATCAAGATGGCACTAACTAAAATGTTTGTATCGATAACAAACCGTAATTCATCCATTCTGAAGAATTTCATCTAAAATTTCTTGAGTCAATCCCCTGACTTTAGCTTGTTCTTGCATTTCTTCAATAATGTCGTCTAGGGATTTATCTTGAATAATTAATTTGAGCAAATCGTTAACAATAGTTTGAATTTTTTGCTGTTTTTGTGGTTCTGCTTCTTGATAAGCTTTGGCTACTTCAGCATCAACTTGAATTGCAATTGTTTCCATATTTTGATAGGAAAAATAAATTACATTTGCTTAATTATAGCATTCAACACATCCAAGAGTAGTGATTGTATTACAGGAAGAGCGAAGCCCAAGCCGAAGTAGATGCACGTTGGCAACAGATTGTAGATTGTGAGGAAGTTACAAACCTCACTCAAGAGAGAAACGCTATAAATAAAATCCCCACTCTCTTTAGTTAATCGAGAGTAGGGAAAATTTAATTTGTATCCTGAATCTTGAATCTATCTAATTATTTTGTTTCTGGTAACTGCGGCGGTTGCATGGGAGCAAATTGAGCAGGATTCGCTGAAAGTGGTTTGAACGGCTGGAAGGTGTTGATATCTACACAAACAGTACTATCTAACTTGGTTCTTAGTTCAGAACTGAAAGTAACTAACTGTTCTACTAAAGTTTGTCGATCTGTTAAGCATCCTTTGATAGCCATGAGTTCGCCTAAAGTCCACTCATAAAGATGTCTATCAGAGTTGTTAATGATTACAGTTAGTTCGTTTCTGATTCTCAATATTTGGTTGAGCAGTTCATCCACCTTGATGTTAATCATGTTAGCAACTCGCAGGTTAAATGACTCGCGATCGCCGATGATATTAATCAGTTCATCAACATATTGTCCTACCAAGGTGATAAATGATTGATTCCACTCATTGCGGAGGTTATCAACTTTAACATCTATATCTTTGTAGACATTACTAATCTTGTTGTTGATTTCATTACTGTTCACAACGAAGTTGAGAATCTTGTTGTTAATTTCCGCACTGTTGATGACAACATTTTCAATCTTTTGATGAATTTGGGAATTCTCAACCAAGAGGTTTTGAATCTTCTGAGTCATTTGCTCATTATTAAAGATTTGCTGAATGACAATATTGTTGTTGGTTACATTAGTCTGTAAGCGTTGGTCAACGTACTGATTTAATGTCTCGTTATTGTTGATAATATTTTGAGTTATGAGAGTGACATAGCTGTGCAATTTTTGTTCGTAGGTATGATCAATTTGCTGACTTACGTACTCATTAATTGCTGTATTATTCTCAGTAATTTTCTGAGTAATTAGTTGGTTAAATTCCTCTCTTTCACCAAAAACGTTAATCAATTCATTAACTCGCTCTGACACTAAACCGATGAATGATTGTTTCCATTCATTACGGATGTGTTCTAGTTTGTCGTTAATTTCAGTACTGTTGGCGACGATATTTACAATATTGTGATTAACTTCTGTGTTGTTGTTAACAACCTGTTCTAAGTGTTGCTCAAAGTATTGGTTGAAGACTTCGTTATTATTGATGATGTTTTGGGTAATCACTTGAATGTGATTTTGGATATTTTGATCAAAGCTCTGATCAATCTTCTGGTCAACATACTGATTTAGCTCAGTATTGTTATTGACGATGCTTTGGGTTAGCAGATTGATGTTGTTACGAATGTTCTGCTCAAAGTTTTGTCCGATTTGCTGACTCACATACTGATTTAGCTCAGTGTTGTTATTGATGATATTCTGAGTCAGGAAACCAATGTTGTTGCGGATATTTTGCTCAAATATGCTATCAATTTGCTGATTGACAATTTGGCTAATTTCTTGACGATTAACAACAACGTTACGTACTCTTTGTTCAAAGATTTGGTCTACGTATTGGGTAATTTGCTGGTTAACTCTAGTTGATATTTCAACGTTAATCTTCTCTTCCAGCATCCGCTCTAGATAACTAGACCAACCTTGTAGATGCTGGTTTAAGCTAAACTCTATTTGCTGTTGATAAGCATCCATTGAAAATCTAACTTTCGCAACTTCTACAGATAGGTTCTTGAAGTGCTTTTCGTAGTTTTTCAGCAACCATTGTTCCAGTTGATCCCAGTACTTAGCTTCTAGAGCGACATCGGCTTTATCTACTACTTTGATAGAAGCATTAATCTGCTGTAACTGTTCCTCCCACTTTTTCTTAAATTCTTCTTCATTAAGACGGAAGGTGAATTGTGTAGAAGTACCACTATTTTGAAATGCTGCTACACTAGTTTGGGTAGATGCACTACTACTTTGACTACTACTTTGACTACTGCTGACATTCTGAGCAGTGACACTGGTGCGAGATTCGTTGATAACAGTTGTTCCTTGCTGTTGATATCTTTCAGTTATTTCGGCTGCCTGTACTGGCTCTATTGCCAAAATAATTTCTCCTTCATTATCTTCTTTGTAGGTATCAATAAATAACCCGGTTAATGTAGTTTTTTCTTTGATTTCTAAAACTACTTCATCTTTGAAACCGTTTAACGAAACCCAAGTTTCTTCAACTTCAATACCAGTCAGTTTTGTAATAAATTTGCCGCCTTTGACTAAAATAATAGCCCAAGGTTCTACATCAAATTTTTTGTTATCTGACCAATAACTGGCATTACCTTCACGAATTTTAATTCGATAATTACCAGGGTTCAATTCAATGAGGTTATTTCCTGATTGGCTAATACTAGATAAATAGTGTTCATCTAGTAAATAACAATTATTTTTACTATCTACTGTTAAACTTACAGGATTAAAAAATGGCTTAGTGCTGGTAATTAACAAGTCAATTGAACCGCCATTATCTTCATTGCTAAAATCGAAGAACAAGGCATTAAGAACTGTTCTTTCTTTGACTTCTATTGTCAATTTATCGTTATATCCATTTAAAGTTGTCCAGGTAGCACCTACTTCAAACCCTGTATTTTTGTTGATAAAAGTAGTGTTGTTATCGCCGTATATCCATAGTAAAACAAAAGGCTCTCCTGTGGTTCTTGTCTTACTATAGGTATACTGACCTCCAGTAATTCTGATTTCAAAAGTACCTTTTTGAAAGGTAAAAGCACTTGCAACTTGATCTTGCAAATGATTCATTTGACTAGCATCAATAACATAACAATTTGTTTTTGTATCGATTGTTAAAGTACTCATCAATTCCTCTTTTTTGCTAGATTTAGTGACTTGGGATACTTGAGAAACCTTGATATTTTCTGATTTTTTGCCTGGTTTTAATTTTGAAGTAGTTACGCTTACTCCTGCTGTTTTATGTGCATAAATAGCCATACCTGCCCAACGACCGATAGGATCAGTCATGGCTATTAAGGTTCCTTTACCGGTTTTGATATCTATCCGGATTAACTGACCATCTTTACCTAATTGGAAGAAATTGCCTGTGACTCCATATAGTATTCCATCTACAAATTCAATACTGGCAACATCGGGAAAGCCTATATCACCAATAATATTGACCTTGCCTGTATCTAGGTTGCAGGTTGCTAAGAACTTCTTCTTGTCGTAACCAATCAATGTTATGTAAGCTTTACCCTCTGCATCAAAAGCAACTTCACCGCAGTTGTGGTCTTTATCGGCGACTGTGAAGTCTGGCTTACCTTTTCCGGTTTTGATATCAATGGTAATCAGTTGTTTAGCAGTTGTAGCGTACAGTGTCTGACGCTGGTGATTGTATGCTAAACCTACTGTGGCAAAGCCAATATTACCAATTGAGACTGCATCCCCTGTATTGAAGTCTATTTTGATTAATGTTGTTTTATCGCCTTCTGCATCTAGTCCGTATAGTTCATTCCCTAGAAAAGCAATGTCAGATACTTCTGTAACTATCTCGCCAACTAAACTAGCTTTACCTGTGGCTAAATCTAGAGTGTAAAGCTTGCTTAATTCATTGACTACATAATCTTGGATATAAACTTTACCTAGCTTAAGTTCCATAGACTTATTTGTCCTATTTTTTGGTGTGCTGCAATTCCCGCAGATAATCTTCTTTTATTCCTAAAACTGAATATTGTGGTGGTTTTCCCATAAATACCAAGTTGGAACGCCACAGACCAGTAAATTTCCTTGTTTTTTCTCTATCTTTTTGACCAAGATCCTGTTTTTTTACTGGCCTGCTTTCACGCAAAACGCGATGGAGTAAGTAGCGATTGGTAAACCTGTTATAGCCCGAAAACAATCTATACCAACGTCTTCTGCTAGTTGATGACAGATGTAATCAGTTCTGGTATCTTGCCAAACAATAGCGCTCTGCGTTGAAAAATTTACCCCACCCCAGATAGAGTATAGGTTATACCTTATGGATTGTGAATTAATAATAACCACTACTTATATTTAGGTGATTAGGTAGCGATCGCCTAATGTTGTAAGTGAGGTAAACGATTATGTCAGTACAATCGATTCAATCTGAGCTGATTGTAGAATTATCTACAGACGAACAACAGCTGATCTCCGGGGGACAACGGGGAAGAGGCAGGTATGGCTATGACGATGACTATGACTATTGTCCTAAGAGATACCCCGTCAAAGGTTGTGGCTTCTACTACCCCCGGAAATATGGCAAAGGCGGATATGGCAAAGGCGGTGGATACTGATTTTTGATGAGGGTTAATTTTAAGTTCGCCAACCCTAGAAACTCCGTAAGGGACCGAGAAATAAAAAAATATCCCTAAATTTCTTGTGGTGCTGGTATTTTGCCTACTAATCACCAATGGCAGAATACCCATTCTACAAGATGGGATAATTTATTTTCTGGTGTTCCCTAATGGTGAAAATATAATCCAGTGTAGAGATGTAGCACTTCTATGTCTCTACAATTTCGGTTAGTGCAGATCACCCGCAGGACTGATGATTGAGGATTGCTAAAGCAGAAGCAGGAAAAATTCTTGGCAATTGAATATGCGAATCGCCTACACAATCAGTAGAACAATCGATGTATCAAGAAAATCGCTTCAAGATGTTGACGAAGAGTAAGCCCGAAGTTGCTAAACATCTGCTAGAACAAGCCCAAGCTGAAGTTAACGCCCGTTGGCAGATGTATCAATATTTGGCTAATCGGTAATTAGACATACTTAAACTCATCTATTCCAAGCGATCGCGCTCTCACTCTACATCCAGAAAGGCGATCGCGATTGATTTCAGGAATAGTAGTTAACAAACGATTTAGATTTCATAAATATCAGGCCAGTTCCATGCTCCATCCCATCCTCCTTTATAATATTCCAGACGATCTGGCATCCATTCACCGTTACTTTGTTCTTTAGGATATAATACAGCTTCAAAACCATTATGTGTTTTCCAAGGTTTGTTATAATTATTCATTCGATTAAGTGCAAATAAAGAACTAACTTTTCCTGCTGTTCCCTTATTATTTTTTTCAAGCATATTTGCAAAAGCATTAACAACAGCACCATGATGCTTTTCCGGATCTCTTTCACCAAAATCAAACTTAAATGATTCGTCTGCTGTTTTAGCTTTGGTATCAGAACCGAGTAAACTACCATAAAATCCCCATGACCAATCTGTATAGTCTGAAAACTCAATATCTTTAGTTTCATATCCACCAATAACTTGTCTGGCCGGATCTAAAGCAATTAATTTTGATATGTTGTCGATTTTTCCTTCTTTAGAAATTTCTTTAGCAATTTCATAAGAAACGTAAGAGCCTAGACTATGACCAGCAAGATTAATATTTTTTGCTGAAATTCCCCAAGATATTAGTTTATTGGTTGCAAATTTAGCAGCAGCTTCGATCCATGATGCTCCAATTCCAACATTCGGGAAGGGCGAAAGGAGTCCAACAGGAAAGTTTCCACTCTTAGCAGCTTCACTCCAATTTAAAACAAATACTTGATCTCCAGTTTGATAACCATCAATAGCTAAAGCTAGTTTATTAATATTATCTGCACTAGGACTACTATCCATTCCGTGGCTAATTATCCATGTAGTGTTGTTGGTAATCCAAGCTGAACCATCAATACGTTCAAGTCCTCCTCGACGAATATCACCTTTCTTAGATATGCCTATCCTTCCCCAAGTATGCTTAACTGCTAAATTAAGGTTATAGTAAGTTTCTGCATTATTAAAGCTGGGTAACACACGAATATAATAAGTCCCTGCATCGAGATATTCATCAACAGCATCAACATTATTAAACAAGGATGAACGAATAACTTGATTATTGCTGTTGATAAGTTCTATATCTGCGTATGGATTATTTTTGGAGGGATCATCAAGCCAAACAGTAAATGCACTGCGTTCTTCTAATTGAAACTTGTAATAGTCATTAGTATCAGTTTTACCAACCCAATCTCTATAGTTATAATTATTGTTATCAGCTAAAGTCCCTAGCCAACGAGCTAGGTTTAAAGTATTACCAGCTTGATCATTAACGTTATTTAGAGGTGGAGACTCTGGTTCTACTGGTGGAGTATTGGGGCTAGATGTTACCTGATTTTGAAGAGTACCAAGAGTAATTAAAGGATTTTCTCTAGTTCCATTTGGAGTAGTCACATGAACATGAGTATGAACACCAGTTGATTTACCTGTACTTCCTTCAATTCCCAGAAAATGTCCTTGTTCTATCTTTTGATTGACTTTCAAACTAGAATTAAAATTACTAAAGTGAACATAGAAGAAATTCCTTTGTAATTGTGAATTCCATATCTGAATATAATTTCCTCCAAATTGATCCTTGCCAATGAACTTAACTTGACCACCGGCTAAAGCATAAACCTTGCCATCTGGATCTCCATCTTCAGAATCAATAGCATCACCATGTTCTTCGTAAGTTTGATTAATTTTGTTCCCTATATTATCTCTATAGAGAAGATAGAGATACTGATCATAAGTAATTCCTGGTCCTGAACCAGGATTATTTCCATTACCAGAATTAGGAGGTGGGAATAACAGTGAACCATCTGGCTTATAACCTATCGCTGAACCATTCCAAAGAATGTAACCACCAGCAAAATCTTGGCGAGTTTTTCCATCCCAGCTATACTCCGTACTCTTAGGCGCACCTAAAACTCCCCCTAATCCTCCAGCTTTATTGACATAGTAATCACGAATACCACCCCAAAGCGGGAAAGTACCATACTGACTCTGGACAGCTGAAACAGTCCCTAACGTTGGATGATTAAAATAGTGGAATTTTGCACCACTGGAATGGGTTTGAACATTTGAAGTAGGTGTACCAAGTTTATATTGATTCCAAACCCAGAAAAACTCACCATCCAGACGGTATCCATTGACATAACCACCAATAAAAGTTTCCCCATTCCCTCGGCGAGTAATGCGGCGATCTCCAAAATTCTGGGCTATATTACCATGTCCATCATCAAAAACATTGCTAGTAGGATAACCTAAAGGAACATTCTGATTTTCAAGGTAAACCCGCCAAATATCTCCATATACGTAATACGCTTCACTATTGATATCTTGCCTGATGATGATGCCATCACCATTAGCACCGCCCTTAAAGTCTTGAACCAGATCAAATCCAAACCAAGTCTTAACATCATTTACAGGAACACCAACACGGTCATAACCACCTTGTTCCCAGAAAGTATCCAGTATTTTTTGATGGGGGTTATTATTGCTATCTAATCCCACAATATAATCAGAAGCTTTGTCATAACTCAAATTGACAGCAGCCAAGCCACCATATTCAACGAATTTAGCTTCTACAAGATATTGACTAGCTTGGGTAAATGTTCCATATCCTTGAATTTCAAAACCTACACCTGTTCTGTTAATCGGACTTTGACCATTAACTGTGACTTGAAAATCATCATCATGTGTACCAGTAAAGCGATAAGTTCCTCTATCAAAAGGCTTTTGACTAGTCCAACGCACAGAGAAATTATCTGCATTTACACCAGGTGCGGGACTATTTGCACCCCAATATTGATTCGGGTTAATAGAACCACTGACAAAAACTGGATTTCCTGACCAAGTTGTATTATTAAATAATTCAGCCTTCCAACTATCCGCCGGAATGGTTAAACTACCATTGACATATTCATAGTAAGTCGGGTTACTCATTCCCGGTGCAAAGAAGAACTTACCATTAGGTAATGCTAATTCATAAGCCCCATTACCTAAATCTTTTTGGGAAGCAACCGGATAACCTAAAACTGCTGCACTCCCAAATTGTTGATAAGCATCTAAAATTTTACCCCAAGCATAGGTAATATTAGGACTACCAATTTCTTGCAGCAGGGCAAATTTACCCTGAGTCCCTAAAAATTCTTGAATTTTGCCAATTGGTACTCCTTTTTCTTCTGTGCGAATAGTGTTAAGGGGAACACCAACCACACTGGCTGACAATGTGTTAACCGCCGCATCATAAGCAGATTTAAACGTGGGATTGACTTTAGTCTCATTTAATGTGCTGGAAATTTCAGTAGCAGGTTCGTAGGTTAATTTTGAACTATTCAAAACCCAGTCTAAATTAACCGCAGCATTACCACCAAGCTCAAAATATTCCAGTTGGATTTGATGTAAACCCTCACCTAAATTGATAGTTGCAGAATTAGTGATAAAAGGTTGAGCTTGCCATTTATCAAGAATTTTCACACCATTAATATATAAGCGAACACCGTCATCACCCGTGACACTGAAAGTATAATTTCCCGCTCCTTGTAAATATGAATTAGTTGTCCAACGGGCAGAAAAATCATCACTGTTAATTCGACTATCAGGACTATCCAAACCCCAATCAAAATTCAAATCTTTACCACTAGTACCTGCACCATCCATGCGGGTAAAGACTGGCGCACCAGCTAAACTTCGGTTATTAAAATACTCACCTACCCAAGGTTCTTCTAGATAGTCAGAAGCATCTATTTGATCTATTGCTGAACCTTCTATTGGTTGGAAAAATAAATTTGGTTCAATTCCGGTTTCTTCCCAAAATAATTGTGTGACGGCTGCACCAGTATTTTCAAAATGTTCTAGACGAATTTTGTGATATCCTTCATTTAAAGAAACAATCGCTTTACTAGTTACAGAAGGCTGATCATACCATTGATCTAAAACCAATTTATCATTAATCCACAACCTGACACCATCATCAGATGTGTTAACAAATTCATAAGCTCCGGCTTGAAAATAGGGTATTGTTGTCCATCTATCCGAGAAATTGTCATTACCAATAGGTATACCCGGCTCACGACCTAAACCCCAGTTTTTATCTAAGAAACCTGTTCCCGCACTGGTATAACCAACGGCATTACCTGCTAAATTTCGATTATTGTAAAACTCGCCAATCCATTCATCTAAAGAATGTAATTCCTCCCAGCGTAGAGTATTAATTGCATTACCCAGATTTTCAAAATATTCAACTCTAACTGTGTTATATCCAGGTTTGACAAACACAGGTTGAGTATTAGTAACAAAGCTTTGCTCCTGCCATTTATCAATAATTTTTACATCATTCACATAGACTCTAATTCCGTCATCAGCTTGACTAATAAAGTTATAGATACCACCCTCAAAAAAGCTGTTTGTTACCCATCTGATGGAAATATTGTCTTCTTTTATACCTCTAGTATCAGGTGGTGCGCCCGCACCTGCGGCAAAGCGTATTTCTCCAGGGTCATCAGCCCGTGTAAAAATAGGATTACCTATCATATTTTGGTTATTCCAGTATTGGACAACCCAAGGAGAAGTGCTACCATTGCCACTATCTGGAGGTAAGCTATTAATGGCATTTGAATCATAAGCAACAGTAGGCTGACCCTCTTTATAAAGAATCTCGCCACCTTGGAAATGTTGAATAATCCAACCGTCACCAATACCAACTTCGCTAGTGATAGGGAATCCCAAGAAACTATTCTCAGCCCCTAAACTGATATATTTTGCACCTATACCACCATAAATAGTAAATATCCCTGCGTCGGACTTGAGAATTGCTCCACCTTGGAAGTTTTGCCGTTGTCCATCTTTGGTATTAAAGGCTTCTGAAGTGGCGTAACCTAAGAGTCCATCCCAAGCTTTGGCTTCTTGATATTTATTCCAAAAGTCTGTACTGTAAGCAACTGTTGGTTGACCAAATTTGTATAAAATTGTCCCACCGACAAAGTTCTGAACTATCCGGTCTCCCCCAATACCAATTTCGCGACTGGTAGGGAATCCTAAAAAGCTATTTGTAGCGTCTAAAGCTTCATATTTACCAGCAATTGCACCCCAAGTTGGATGTGCGCCATGTTTAGATAACCAAATCTTGGTAGGAATGCCTTCATTTCCGGAAAAATGTTGAACAATACCCCCACCATTGTCGAGATTATTTAAACCACCATTAATATCTATGTAATCGGTTGTAGGATAGCCTAAAGATTTTGCGGCACCTAAATCTAAGAATTTTTGCCAAACTTCACCGCCAACCCAATAGGAATTGTCATTGGCATTGGATTTCATAATAGCACCACGACCATCTGCACCACCATCAAAGTCTTGAGTATACCCGTTTTCCCAAGGATGGACGTTATTGAGGGGATAACCTAATTCGGAAATGTCACCATTACGTTGATAGGTATTGACATAAGTACTATGAACTGAACCACCATCATATCCTACTGGCAGTAACGCACCTGTCCAATTATTTACTAAGTTGGAATTTTCCCATTTGAAGTGTAGTGCTGCATTCCCTTCTTGTTCAAAATATTCAACGATAATTTGATGCTTTCCTTGAGGAATGAGAATATAACCATCTTGTCGTGACCCAGGTTCAATTGCTGCCCATTTGTCAATTACTTTCACACCATCAATATAAACTCTCACTCCATCATCAGCGCTACTGATAAAGTTGTATAGTCCGCCGTCAAAAGAGCTATTTGTTGTCCATCGGATAGAAAAATTATCTTCTTTTATACCTGTAGTATCAGGTGGTGCGCCGGCACCTGCGGCAAAGCGTATTTCTCCAGGCTCATCAGCCCGTGTAAAAATAGGATTACCTATCATATTTTGGTTATTCCAGTATTGGACAACCCAAGGAGAAGTGCTACCGTTTCCACTACCTGGCGGTAAGCTATTAATGGCATTTGAATCATAAACAACAGTAGGCTGACCCTCTTTATAAAGAATGTCGCCACCTTGGAAACTTTGAATAATCCAACCGTCACCAATACCAGTTTCGCCACTAGTCGGGAATCCCAAGAAACTATTCTCAGCCCCTAAACTGATATATTTTGCACCTATACCACCATAAATAGTAAATATCCCTGCGTCGGACTTGAGAATTGCTCCACCTTGGAAGTTTTGCCGTTGTCCATCTTTGGTATTAAAGGCTTCTGAAGTGGCGTAACCTAAGAGTCCATCCCAAGCTTGAGCTTCTTGATATTTATTCCAAAAGTCTGTACTGTAAGCAACTGTTGGTTGACCAAATTTGTATAAAATTGTCCCACCGACAAAGTTCTGAACTATCCGGTCTCCCCCAATACCAATTTCGCGACTGGTAGGGAATCCTAAAAAGCTATTTGTAGCGTCTAAAGCTTCATATTTACCAGCAATTGCACCCCAAGTTGGATGTGCGCCATGTTTAGATAACCAAATCTTGCTAGGAATGCCTTCATTTCCGGAAAAATGTTGAACAATACCCCCACCATTGTCGAGATTATTTAAACCACCATTAATATCTATGTAATCGGTTGTAGGATAGCCTAAAGATTTTGCGCCACCTAAATCTAAGAATTTTTGCCAAACTTCACCGCCAACCCAATAGGAATTGTCATTGGCATTGGATTTCATAATAGCACCACGACCATCTGCACCACCGTCAAAGTCTTGAGTATACCCGTTTTCCCAAGGATGGACTTTATTGATTGGCGCTCCTAATAAAGTAGCTTCATCATTTCTTTGGAAAGTATTGACATAAGTACTGTGAACTGCACTACCGTCATAACCAACGGGTAGTATTCCCCCTGTCCAATCGCTTGTAGCTAAAAGCTGATCCCAATTTAAGTTATGAGCAGCACTACCAGCACGCTCAAAATATTCAACTACAACCTCATGATATCCCGGTGGAATATTGACGTAAGCATCATTACGCAAATAAGGCTGATCTACCCATCTATCAATGACTTTTACCCCGTGAATAAAGATGCGGACACCATCATCAGCTTGACTGATAAAGTTGTAAAGTCCACCTTCAAAATAATTCGTTCCTGTCCAGCGAATTGAGAAATTGTCATTATTTATCCCATCAGCAGGACTACCATCCCCCCAATTAAAATTAAGACCGTCTTCAAAAGTGATTAAATATGGAGTACCGCTTAGAGAAATATTATGGTAGTATTCCGCTTTATATTTGCCTTCGCCCAGCAATAATTCTCCAGCTAGATAAACTTCTGTATCCCGACTACCATCAATCCAACCACCGAACTCTTGGCGAATTAGATCATCTTTAGCATCAGCATTGAAGTCCCCAACAATGATATTGGTGTACTGACCATTAAACGAAGCCATATCTGTCATGGGTAGAGGAAGACCAAAAGTTCCATCCCCATTGGATAAATAAATTTCTGTATCCCGATAGCCATCAACCAAACTACCAAACTCTTGGCGAATTAGATCATCTTTAGCATCACCATTGAAGTCCCCAACAATAATTCTGGCTTGTTGACCATTAAACGCAGCCATATCTGTCATGGGTAGAGGATTAGCAAAAGTTCCATCCCCATTAGATAAATAAACTTCTGTATCCCGATAGCCATCAGCCGAACTACCAAACTCTTGGCGAATTAGATCATCTTTCCCATCGCCATTGAAGTCCCCAACAATGATATTGGCTTGTTGACCATTAAAAGCCAGCGTATCTGTCATGGCAATGGGATTAGCAAAAAG